>DOTC01000081.1 GCA_003513855.1 Deltaproteobacteria bacterium
GGGGATCGCCCTCGCCTACGTGGCCGCCGCCCGGGGATACGGGATCATCCTGACCATGCCGGAGACGATGAGCATCGAGCGCCGGATGGTCCTCCAGGCTTTCGGGGCGAAACTGGTGCTGACGGAGGGGGCAAAGGGGATGAAGGGGGCGATCGACAGGGCGACCGAGATCGTCGCGTCGGACCCCGCGCACTATTTCATGCCGCAGCAGTTCACGAACCCTGCCAACCCGCAGATCCACGAGGACACCACCGGCCCGGAAATCTGGGAGGACACGGGGGGGGAGATCGACGTGTTCGTCTCCGGCGTCGGGACGGGGGGGACGATCACGGGGGTATCCCGGTTCATCAAGCAGACGAAGCGGAAGCCGATCCTTTCCGTGGCGGTCGAGCCCATCCACAGCCCCGTCATCACCCAGACGCTGGGCGGAGAGCCGCTCCAGCCGGGTCCCCACAAGATCCAGGGGATCGGAGCGGGATTCATCCCCGACGTGCTCGATCTCTCGCTGGTGGACCGCGTCGAGACCGTCAGCAACGACGAGGCGATCGAGTTCGGTCGCCGGCTTTCGCGGGAGGAGGGGATCCTTTGCGGGATCTCCTGCGGCGCGGCTGCGGCCGCGGCGGTGCGTCTCGCGAAGGCCGCCGAATTCGAGGGAAAGACGATCGTCGTGATCCTCCCCGACGCGGGGGAGCGGTACCTCACGACCGCGCTGTTCGAGGGGTGGTTCGAGGGCGAAAAAGCGCAGGCTCCCATCTAGCCCGGGCGCTGTCGCCTGATCCCGACGTAGAGGGTCACGATCCCGCGGGTAAGAGGCCGGAAGGTGACCGGATCGCACTCCGCTTCCCGCATCATCCCCGCGAATGTGCGCGGAGACGGAAACTCCCGGACGGAATCGGGAAGATAGGTGTATGCGCTCCGGCGGGAGAACAGCCCTCCCAGCCTCGGGAGGACCCTCGTGAAATAGAATCGGTACAGGGCTCCGAAGAGGGCGGACTCCGGCTGCGAGAACTCCAGGATCACGAGGCGCCCGCCCGGTTTGACCACGCGGCACATCTCCCTCAGCCCCCCTTCCCGATGCGCCACGTTCCGGATCCCGAACGCGATGGAAGCGGAGTCGAACACCGCGTCCCGGAAGGGAAGCGCTTCGCATGGCGCCCGCACAAAGGCAAGCCTGCCTGCAAGACCTGCGCGGGCCGCCTTCTCCCGGCCGATCCGCATCATCGCCGCAGAGATGTCCACTCCGGCCACGAACGCCCCGTTTCCCTTCTGGCGGAGGATCTCCAGGGCGACATCGGCGGTGCCGGTTGCCACGTCCAGGTGGATCCCCCCCTTTTCCGGCTGGATCGACGCAACGGCTTCCCGGCGCCACCGGCGGTCCGTCCCCAGGGAAAGGAGCCGGTTCAGGAAGTCGTACCTGGGCGCGATCGAGGAAAACATCTCTTCGATCGAGCGGTTATGGTCATTCAGCCGGTGCAAGAACGATCCCCCTTTGCGGATCGAATGGATAGAAAGTATACCAGTCCTCGCACAGGATGGGGGGGGGCGGAACTTTCCCTTTCGGGCGGGGTTATATAAAATGATGGATAAGTGGGGAGGATTCCGGCGGAAGGAGAAGCCGGGGGTTTGAATTTCCACCCCCCCTTTCGCCGTCAAAAGGGAAAGGATTCCGCCGCCGGAGCGCAGGGATCGACGAGGGAAAGGGGAGGATGTGATGAGATTCGTGAAACATATCGCGATCGTAGCGGCTTCCCTGGCCTTGTTCGCAATGACGGGTCATGCAGCGGAGGAAGGCGCGGAGTTCGAGGGCGTTCCCGCGTATTCCGTTACCCGCCTGAAGATCTTCGAAGGGTCCGCCTGGGTCCGCACGCCGGATTCCGGGGATTGGGAGGAGTTTTCCAGCAACAGCCCCGTTCCCGTCAGGTCCCTTGTAAGTATACCGGAAGGGTCCGAGGCGGAGTTGCAGTTCCACGGGGGGCAATTCGTCCTTCTGACAAGCGGCACCGAGATTTCCGTCAGCGGCTTGGAGAACGGGAAAACCGCTTTCGGGCTCCGGTCCGGGGAGATCCGGTTCTACCTGCCCGAAACCGATTTTGCCCCCGTCAGCGTCACGGCTCCCGGGGGAGGGAGGGCGGAATTTTCCGTCCCCGGAAGGTACTGGATGACCGCCGCGAAAGGCGGCGAACCGACGCTCGTCGTCCGTGAGGGTGAGGGAACCGTTACGGTGGAGGGGGGGGAGTTCCCCGTCAAGGCGGGCGAGCAGGCCTCCATCGGGAAAGAAGTCCGTGTCGGGAAATACGAGGGGGGTGACGGGGAATCCTTCGAGAAGCCTCCTCCCCTCTCGGACACAGAGAAACAGGCCGGCGTTCCTCCGGCTGCGGCCAACGAACTTCGCGAGTACGGGGAGTGGGTCTACTCCACCGAATACGGATACGTGTGGCAGCCAAGGGTTTCCCCGGGCTGGTCCCCCTACTATTACGGGCGATGGGTCTGGATCTCCCCGTACGGGTGGACCTGGGTCTCCTACGAGCCGTGGGGGTGGTACCCCTACCATTACGGGTACTGGTACACCGACCCGGTCTTCGGCTGGGTCTGGTATCCGTACCGTTCGTTCATCTCCTTCTCCTTCGTGTGGGGGGGCTACCATTACCCCTATTACCACGGGTATGCGCACTATTACCCGGCACGGGTGCGTTTCGTCCATGACGGCCGCCACGTGCGCTGGGTGCCGCTGCGTCCCGGGGAGCGGACCGGTCGCATTGCGTACACGCGTTCCGACACCCGGCTTGCCTCGTGGGAGCGGCATCTTTCGCGGGGGACCGTCTACGTGCGGGGGGAAGGGAGCCGGGGGCGCGAGTGGCGCGACTGGACTGCCGTCCGGAGAGAGAGAAGCGTACCGGTGAGCGGACGCGGCACGACGCGTCGCGATGAAGCGAGACCGACGGTGCGAAGCGGGGAGAGCGGCTCTTCCGGGCGGAGCGAGCGGGGGGTCGAAAGGAACACCCGGGGCGCGGGCGAACGCCAGCAGGATATGCGGGGAACGAACCCTGCCAAGAGGGAAAGCCCGGGCAGCACGGAAAGATTACAACGGGTGACTCCTCCGCCCTCCCGTCCGGAAAGGCGACCGGGGTCCCGCGCGGAGCGGTCGGGGGATACGAGCCGTACGGAGAAGTACGGGAACCGCGTTCGGGCGCGTTCTCTCCCCTCGAGGGCGGTGGTTCCTTCGGGAGCCGGACGTCGCTCCTCCCCGGGAAGCGGGGAGGGGGTGTCGATTTCCCGGGGGAGAGGCGCACCCTCTGCGCCCGCATCCGGTCGCGAAGTAACCCGCCAGGCGGAGCCGTCAGGCGGAGGAACCTCGGGACGGGCGCCGCGGACCGATTTCTACTCCCCGAGCAGGGCCGAAGGGTCCCGGGGCGATGGATTCCGCGGTGGAGGGAGAGAGGGATTCTCCTTCGGGTCCCCGGGTAGAGGGGGCGGAGGCGCACGCGGGGGGGGCGTGCGTGGAGGCAGGTCGGTGCGGTGACGGCTTCGCCCTACTCCTCTTCCTCACCGGATTCGGGCAGGTCCGCCGACACCACGGAGCGGAACGGCGCTTCGAACAGAGTGAGCCACCGGCCCCGGCTTTCGTCCGCCACGGAGTAGGGCAGTTCCGGACGTGTTCCCTCGCTGGCCGAGAAGAAACGCACCTTCATGCTCTCATCGGGGGGAGTCCGGAGGGCCACCCCGGATCCTTCATCCCGCAGAGTCCCCTGCGCGGCGGCGTTTCCGCAGAACAGGAAGAAGAGCATTGCCGATGCCGCAGCCAGCGGCAGTCCCTTTCCCCTGGTTCCCATCGAGCTCTCCATAGAATCATTGTACTCCCACTGCCGGCCGGTGTGGATCCCCTACCCAGGTTTTCTCCCATGGAGTATCCTGAAAGGGTGGGGGGAACCGACGGATGACACCTCTTGCCGGTCCGCTGCTGGCCAGCTTCCTGATGTTTGACGGGATTGCCGAGCCGCGTTATCTCATGTTCGGCGCCTTCGTCCTCTGCCTTGCCCTGGCGGGACTGTTGCTCCGCCTCCTTCTCGACTTTCGGGCGCGGTGACCCCGGGCGGGGAGCCTTCCGCGTCCGCCAAGAGAAACGGCCAGCCTCTTCGCTTCTTCCCTGCCGGAAATCCGTCCGGTGAGCGTTGCTTCCCGCACCCCTTCCAGGATCGATTCCACCTGGGGGCCCGCCGGGATCCCCAAGGCCAGGATGTCGTCACCGGAGAGGAGGTGCGGCCGGTTTCCCGCCGTTTCCAGGACGGGGCGAAAGTCCACGGCTCTCTTCGACGCCGCCCTGCGGGAGGCTGTGTAGAGCGCGTGCAGATGATCCGGGGTTTCCCACCGGCCGAAGATCGCCTCGATCCGTGCGTGCGGATTGCGCAGCATCCGGAGGTGGGACAGGCGCGTCAGATCCTCGACCATCTGGACCACTTTCCGCACGCGGGGGAAATGGAGCCTTCGGGCGAGGACCTCCGTGCGGGGAAGGCGGAAGGCGTTTTTTCCGAACGCCCCCGGCGAGGGATGCCGCCGATCGCGGGGGGAATCGAGCCCGTTTTTCCGCGCGAGAAGGAGGGACTCGTCCCGGGCGACGTCCACGAGGAGATTGGCGAACAGCACCGTCTCCGGCAGAGGGCGGCCGATCGAACGTTCCAGGAGAACGTACCGCTTCTTCATGCGGGAGAGGACCCCGGTCCCCCTTTCCGGGATCCCGGGGATCAGCATCGGCAGGATTCCCGCGCGGTGCAGGTCCGACACCGTGGCGGACGGGTTCGCCGCGAGGGATTTCGTCAGTTCTCCGATGAGACGTTCCTCCGAAATCGTCCCGACCAGTCCCTTCGCCTCGCCGCGGATCGCCTGCCACGTTCTTCTCTCGATGATGGTGCCGGGCCGCTCGTTCTTCTGGCGAATCGCCCGCAGCATACGCAGGGGGTCTTCCCGGATGCGGGCCTGCGGATTCCCCACGCCCCGGATCCGCTTGTGAGCAAGGTCTTCCATCCCCCCGAAGAAATCGATCACTTCCCCCGCAAGCCGCTTCTCCTCCGCGCGGAAGGAGAACATCAGGCTGTTGATCGTGAAGTCGCGCCGGGACGCGTCCTCCCGGGCATCGAC
>DOTC01000001.1 GCA_003513855.1 Deltaproteobacteria bacterium
GGCCGCGCGCACGAGGAACGTGCGTGCCTCGGGGGAGAAGGTGGAGGTCATTCCGGAATAGGGGACGGCTGCCGTCCCGTTCGCCCGGAAGGGGTGCCCGGCGTAGCGGCGGGACTGGAGCAGGGAGGCCGCCGTGACGCGGCGCCGGACGGCGCGCGACTCCTCCCCCCCGGACGATCCCGACCAGTCGTCGCCGGACAGGGGGACGACGGTGACCGACAGGTCGAACCGGTCCAGGAGAGGGCCGGAGAATTTCTGCGAGAACCGGAAGAGGACGGGAGGGGAGCATCGGCAGATCCGTTTCGGGTGGCCGGCGCTTCCGCACGGGCACAGGTTCGTCGCCGCGAGGAGCAGGAACCGGCACGGGAACCGGTAGACGCCGCCCGCCCGGACGATCCGGATCTCGCCGGACTCGAGGGGCTGCCGGAGCGCCTCCCGGGAGTCGCGGCGGAACTCGGAGAACTCGTCGAGGAAGAGAACCCCTCCGTGGGCGAAGGCGATTTCCCCGGGGCGCGGCGGGGTTCCGCCGCCCACCAGTCCGGCGGGGGACACGGAGTGGTGGGCGGTCCGGAAGGGGCGCCGCGTGATGAGGCGCGGCCAGGGGGGCTCGCCCGCGGCGCTGTAGATCTTCGCCGTTTCGAGCGCTTCGTCCCCGTCGAAGTCGGGAAGGATCCCCGGCATCCGCTCCGCGAGCATCGTCTTGCCGCACCCGGGGGGGCCGGAGAGAAGAAGCGCGTGCCTCCCCGCAGCCGCGATCTCCAGCGCCCTGCGCGCCACCGGCTGGCCGACCACGTCCCGCAGGTCCGGCCCGCGGGGTTCTGCGGGGGCGGGGGGGAGGCGTCTTTGACCTTCCCGCGGCGGCGGGTGCGCCTGTCCGGACAGGGTTTCCACGGCTTCCCGGAGGGTCTCCGCGGGGATGACCGCAAGGCCGGGGACGAGTCCGGCCTCCTCGCAGTTGGCCGACGGGACGATGATCCCCGACAGCCCTTTCTCCCGGGCGAGAAGAGCCTGGGAGAGGACGCCCCTGACGGGCCGGACGGATCCGTCGAGGGAGAGTTCGCCTCCGACCAGGGTTTTCCCCAGGGCGTTCGCCGGGACAAGCCCTTCCGCGCAGAGGAGGGAGAGGGCGATGGGCAGGTCGAGGAGGGCTCCGTCCTTTTTCACGTCGGCGGGGGCGAGGTTGATNNTCCACTTCCACGGGGAGCGCGTCGATCCCCGCGATGGTGGAGGCGAGAACGCGGACGAGCAACGGGGAGGCCTCCCGTGCCTTTCGCGGATTTCCGGCGTCGTCGCCCGCAGGCGCCGAACCGGTCGCGCACAGGGGCTGCAATCCGCATACCGCCATGGGCTCTCCCGACTACCGATGTCACGGTGGGGGAGGAAAGGATCTCCGGCGGGCTGCGCCGGCGCCGGGGGGCCGGGGTGGACACCGCCCCGGTCCTGTATCGTCCGTTTTCCGGACCCGTTCATCGGCCGGCGGTCCGGGGGAGGCCCCTCCTGAGAAGATCCGCGAGCCGAGCCGCCTCGGCCGATTCCGCGGCGGAGAGGGAATGCGGTCCGAAGCGGTCCCGGTGATACAGGGAGAGGAAACGGTCGGCGTGGGAGAGGAGAGCGGGAGTCCCGGCCACCGTCTCCCGGAGCATCGCCTCGAGGGGGGTGCCGGCCGATCTCCGGCGTGCGCCGGCCGCCAGGCGCCGGAGCAGGCGGGCGTAAGGCCTGGGCAGTGGCGGATCCCCCGCTCCCTTCCTCCCCGAAAAGAGGGATCCCCCGCCTCCTCGCATGCGCCAGGCAAGAAAAAGCGCCGCCAGGGCCAATCCGAATGCAGCGATTTTCCGGCCGGATAGGCCGGCGGGCATCCCGAGAAACCTCCGGATCCGGGTGCCGGACCGGCGCAGGGCGAGCCACCCTCCCGACGCGGCCTCCGCCTGCATCCTGAGCGAGTAGTTTACGACGTACTTGATCCATCGCTGCCGGCTCCAGTCGACGTACATGCCGAACATTCCCGTCCGGGCGAAGAACGGGGAGTTCTCCCCCAGGATGGGCGTGGCGTCCAGGGTGACCCACCGGCCGCCGATCCACGCCTCCGTCCATGCGTGCGCGTCGGACTGACGCACGATGAGATAATTCCCGACATCGCTCCACTCGCCGCCCTGGTAGCCGGCCGCGACGCGCGCAGGAATCCCCGCCGCCCGCAGGAGGAGGGTCAGGGCGGTGGCGTAATGCTCGCAGAACCCCGCCTTCTTCCGGAACAGGAACTCCTCCACCGAGGAAGCGGTGTCGGTCAGGGTGTATCGGAACCCCGACAGGAAGAACCGTCTTGCGAGCTCGGCCCGTTCGGCGTCCGAGGAACCCTGCGAGGTGACGAGCGTTGCCAGGTCCCGGATCCCGTCCGAGGCCGGCGGCAGGGTAAGGTACACGCCGTCGGGACCGGGAGAGCGTTTCCCCCGCCGGGATTCCTCCCGGGAAAAGAGCATCCGGTAGCGGACCGCCGAACTCCCTTCCGCCGGCAGATAGTTCCCCTGGCCGTCGGTCCGGATCTCTCCCAGGGTGCCCTCGAGCGAAACCGCTCCCGCGTAGACGAAGAGGGCGGGGCGGTCCATCGGCTCCAGGAAGATTTCCGCGGAAGAGAGGGGAACCGCCTTCGGGGGGGAGAGAACATAGTGGATTCCGGATTTCGGGACCTTTGCGAGCGGCCTCCTCGCCCGGCTCCACCGCGTTCCGTCGAAGCGGGCGTACGTCGCCCCGCGCAGGTACAGTCCGGGGGGGGACACCCCGGCGGCCAGCGCGGGGAACTCGATCCGCGCGACGACGCGCCGGTCGACCTTGACGGACGTGACGTCCCGCAGGGAGATTGCGTTGGAGAAGCCGGTGATGCTTTCCCGGTTCCCCAGGCGGCGAAGGAACTGACCGATCCCGATGCGGGGGGTGACCGCGAACAGCGCAGCGGTCAGCAACAGCCCCCCGACCGCGGAAAACAGGAGCAGAAGGACGGCGAACCCCGGGCGCGCGCGGGGAGCGGCGGCACCTCCCGTTTCCGCGGCCTCCTCGACCTGCAGGGCCCACATGGCCCCGGCGGACAGGACCAGGAAAAGGAACAGGAAGCCCGCGAACTGGATCTCCGTGGTCGTGGCCGCCGCGGCGAGGAACTCGAGAAACGAGAACGCGCACAGCTGCCAGCCATCCCGGTGGGTTTTCGGGAGGAGGAACTTGACCGACTGGACGCCGAGCAGGAGAAGGGACACGGAGGCGAGCAGGTCGCCGCTTCCCGCGAAGAGGTTGCCGGCTGCCGCTGCGCACACCGCCACCAGAAGGGGGGAGGCGGCCCGGTCCCACCCCCGGCGGGGGGATTCGTTCCAGTCCAGGACCGCGCCGGCCGCGAACGCCGCCGCCGCAAGGGACAGTGCGGGGCGGGAGATCTCCGTGAGGAACGCCAGCGGAAGCAGGCCCAGGGCCCAGTGGGCGCGAAGAGAGAACCAGAGAATCGCCGGAATCCGGGCTCGCCGCTCCGCCCCCATCACGACCCTTCCTTCCCTTTTTCCGGAAGAAGCGTGCCGTCCGCTTCCACCCTCGCGAGGATGGAGAGCGCCCTCCTTCGCCGTCCGCCGTCCCCGGGGCCGACAAGGATGCGGTCGCCGACCCGGAGACGGTACGGCACCCCCGCCCGTTCGCACCGGAGGACGAGGGCGCAGGCCTGCGAAACGAGACGTTCGAACTCCGGCGGCGCGGAAGGGACGGGCAGGAGGATGTCGATTTCCTGCTCCGGTTCCGCCTCCCTTTCCTTCACCATCCATTTTCCCCGCCGCGCCGACGCCTTCCAGTGGATGTCCCGGACGGGGTCGGAAGGAGTATGGTCCTTCACGCTGCGGATCGACGTTCCCCCTCTTCCCCCGGAGGGTTTCCCGCCGGCCGGGTCGCCGTGATTCTGGCCGGGGAACGCGGCATCCGGCCCGTCCGGTTCCGGGTAGACGATCAGGGAGGATTCCCCGGGGGGCACGTCGGCGGATTTTTCAAAGAGGGCGAAGGGAAACCGGGTGGAGACGGTGCACGCGAAGGAGGGGACCGGTCCGCGGCGCCCGGGACGGTACGGGATGACCCGCGTATCGGCTTCCCCCGGCGGGATCTCGGGGAACCAGGCCGTCTTCCCGGCCCCGGGGAGCCCGGAGGAGACGGAGACGGAAACCGCGGGAAACCACTTTCCGTCGGCCGAGCAGGTGACGGCGAGGAGGGATTCCCGGGAGGCGAACGCCTCCGAGGCGTGGGTCACGCGGACGCGCAATCCCCGCAGGCACCATTCCGACAGGACGCCGGACAGGATGATCAGGCTCAGGTTCATGCTGAGGGCGAGGTAGAGCAGGTTGTTTCCGGTATTGATGGCCGCGATGCCCACGCCGACGGTGAGCGCGAGGAACCATTTCCCCGGAAATGTCACCCGGAGCTTCCGTGGCAGGCGCAGCGCACGGAAGAGATCCATCAGACGGGGGAGGGGACGGCCTCGAGGATCTCCGCAAGGATCGCATCCCCCGCATCCGCCTGGGAGGCTTCCCCCGGCTCCCCCTTCAGGAAGATGCGGTGGCAGAGGGTGGCTTTTGCGGTCTTCTGCACGTCTCCGGGGGTGACGAAGTCCCGGCCCGCCAGGAAGGCGAGCGCCTGCGAGGTGCTCTTGAGGCCGATGGCGCCCCGGGGGGACGCCCCGAGTCGCACCAGGGGGTGCTGCCGCGTGGCTTCCACGATCCGGTAGATGTATCCCACGATGGAATCCCGGACCGTGACGCGTTCGACCAGGGCCCGGATCTGCCGGGTCTGTTCCGGGACGATCACGGGCAGGAGACCGTCCCGCGCGCTCGCCAGCGTGTTTTCCCGGATCAGCCGCAGTTCCGATTCCCGGTCGGGGTAGGAAAGGCGGATCCGGAGATTGAACCGGTCCAGCTGCGACTCGGGGAGGGGATAGGTCCCGTGAAGCTCGAAGGGGTTCTGGGTGGCGATGACGAGGAACGGATCGGGAAGGGGGTACGTTTTCGTGTCCACCGACACCTGGCGTTCGCCCATGGCCTCCAGAAGGGCGCTCTGGGCGCGGGGATTGCTCCGGTTGATCTCGTCGGCGAGCACGATGTTCGCGAACAGCGGGCCCGGGGAAAAGGTGAAGCTCCGTTTGTCCGCGTCGAAGATGTGGACGCCGACCACGTCCTGGGGGAGAAGGTCGCTCGTGAACTGGATGCGGCGGAACGTCCCCGAGATGCTTGCGGAAATCGCCCGCGCGAGGGTGGTCTTCCCCGTTCCGGGGATGTCCTCGAGGAGGATGTGCCCCCCCGCGAGGAAGGAGGCGAGCGCGAGTTCCACTTCCCGGCTTTTCCCGAGGAGGACGGTCTCGATGTTCGTGCGCAGCCGGAAGACAAGATCCATGGTTTTCCGGGAATCCATAAGGATATTATCGCCGAAATGTTTCGGAACCTTTGGGGAAATATGGGAATGGATATTGAATCGCTTTCCGGGCATCATCGAAGCCGGGGAACGAATGAGGAGAAGGGTGGGAAGCCCGGGGCGGCCGTTCGAGGGTCTGGACGAGACGGCCCTGTTCCGCGCCGCCTTTCCGGACGGTTGGGAGGGGATGCGGAAGGTCGCCGCGGGGGAGGAGCCGTCGGACGGCACCCTCCGGGAGAGGTGGGAAGCGGTCCTCGAGCTTGCCCGTCGCGCCCTCTCCCCCCCGTTTCCCCGGTCCGAGCCGGTGACGTCCGCCGCCGAGGTGTTCGGGAGATACCGCTACCTTCTCGCCGATTCCCCGGTCGAGGTCTTTCTCGCAGTCCTGCTCGACGTCAAGCACCGCGTCCTGCGGGATGTCCGCGTTTCGGTGGGAATCCTGAACGGCAGCCTCATCCACCCGCGGGAGGTCTTCGCCGACGCGGTCGCGGAGCGCGCCGCGGCGGTCATCCTCGTGCACAACCACCCGAGCGGAGACCCGTTCCCCAGCCGGGAGGACCGGGAAGTCACGCGGAGGCTGCGCTCCGCCGGCGGAATCGTGGGGATTCCGGTGCTGGACCATGTCATAATAGGAAGTTGTTCTTTCGTCAGCATGCGGGAGGAAGCGGATTGGTGATCCCGGCCATCCTCAGATCCATCGCCATCCTGTTCCTCACCCTGGTTTCCTCCCTGGCGGCCGTCGCGGCCGGGGTTCTCACGGGGTCGGACCGGCTCCCGTCGGGGGTCATGCGGTGGTGGGGGAGGGGGTTCATCCGGGTCGGCGGGTGGGATATTCGCACCGAGGGGCTCGAGAACCTTCCGGCGGGCGGGGCCATCCTCGCGGCGAACCACCAGAGTCTTGTGGACATCCCCCTCTTCCTCGCCGCCCTTCCCAGGGAGGTCCGGTTTCTCGCGAAGCGGGAGCTCGGCAGGATCCCCCTGTTCGGAACCGCCATGGCGAAAGCCGGGAATCTCTTCATCGACCGGGAGGACCCGCGGGACGCCGTCCACCTGGTCCGCGAGGCGACGGACCGCATCGACCGGGGGCAGATGGTGGTGATCTTCCCCGAGGGGACGCGCAGCCGGGACGGGACCATCGGGGAATTCAAGCCGGGAGCGTTCTACCTCGCGCGGAGAAAAGGCGTTCCGCTGCTGCCGGTGCTTATCGACGGGGGAACCAGGGCCCTTCCGCGGGGGTCGTTCCTTGTCCGGCCGGCCGTTCTTGTCGTGAGAGTTCTGCCCCCCTTGACCGTGAACGGGGGGGGCCTTCCGACAAGGGACGAGATGGCGGAGGAGACCCGGCGGCGGATTCTTTCCGCCCGGCGCGAGGGGGATCACCAACGCTCCGGGGCGGCGCTCGTATGACCGGCGGGGACGCGCGGAGGGGCGTCCGGTCCGGGACCGGGGAGAGGGGAGGACCGTCGTGACGCTGCGCATCATCCCTCTGGGAGGATTGGGAGAGTTCGGTCTCAACTCCATGCTCTTCGACGACGGCGATTCCGCCCTCCTCGTGGACGCGGGCCTCATGTTTCCCGACGACACGATGCTCGGGATCGATTTTGTCATCCCCGACTTCGGTTGCCTCCAGGAGATCTCCCCCCGGCTCCGGGCGCTCCTGCTCACGCACGGGCACGAGGACCATATCGGCGCGGTATCGTTCCTGCTGAGGGAGTTCGACGTTCCCGTCTACGGAACCCCGCTCACGCTCGGCCTCCTGCGGAACCGCCTCGCCGAGTACGGCCTGGACGGCGTCGCGAGGCTCGAGGCGATCGAGCGGTCCGGGCGGTTCCGCATCGGCGATCTCGACGTGGAGACGTTCCCGGTCTGCCACAGCATCCCGGGGGGGTTCGGGTATATTTTGCGCTGCCGGGACGGCGTGTTCGTCCACACGGGGGACTTCAAGATCGACCAGCGGCCTCTGGACGGCGTCCCGACCGCCATGGACCGCCTTGCGGCCGTCGGGGCGCACGAGCAGGTGACGGCGCTGTTCTCCGATTCCACGAACGTGGAGCGGGAAGGGCACAGCCTGCCGGAGGCGTTCGTCGGGGAGGCCCTTTCGGAACTCTTCGGCGCCGTCGGGGGCCGGGTCATCGTCGCGATGTTCTCGTCGAACATCCACCGGATCCAGGAGGTCATCAGCGCGGCGGCCCGCAACGGCCGCAGGGTGGCGCTCTGCGGCAGGAGCATGGTGGGAAACGTCCGGACCGCGCTCGAGCTGGGGTACATGAGGCTGCCGCATCCGAACATCCTCCTCCCGGTGGAGGAGACCGAGACCCTCCCCGGCAGGGAGGTCGCCGTCCTGACCACGGGGAGCCAGGGAGAGCCCCGTTCCGCCCTCACGCTGATGGCGCTGGGGGAGCACAAGCACGTCCGGATCCGGGAGGGGGACACGGCCGTCCTCTCCTCGAAGTTCATCCCGGGGAACGAACGGGCGATCGCCAACGTGATCAACCACCTCTTTCTGGCGGGGGCCGATGTCCGCTACGAGAAGATCTCGGAGATCCACGTATCCGGCCACGCCAGCCGGGAGGAACTCCGGAGCATGGTCCGCATCCTCCGCCCGGAGTACTTCATCCCCGTCCACGGCGAGCCGAGGCACCTCATGATCCACAAGGCCCTCGCGCAGGAGATGGGGGTTCCGCGCCCCGAGTTCGTCCGGAACGGCGACATCCTCGAGTTTTCGGAAGGGGTGTTGACCCATGCGGGGAAGGTTCCGACAGGCCGGCTGTTCGTCGACGGGAAAGGGGTGGGGGAGGTGGAGGGCGTTGTGCTCAAGGACCGGCACCACCTCTCGAACGACGGCATGGTCATGGTCGTGCTGGCCATCTCCCAGACCTCCGGGGAAATCCTGTACGGACCCGACATCGTGACCAGGGGGGTGGTTTCCGAAAACGCTTCCGATACTATAATGGAGGACGCGAGAAGGGTCGTCCTTGCCACGTGGGAGGAGGCGGGCCCCGAAGCGAGGAAGGACGCGGCGGAGATCAAGACGGACATCCGGAAGGCCCTGCGCCGGTTCTTCAACAAGCGCCTCGACAGGAAACCGATGATCATACCCGTACTTCTGGAGCTCTAGGATGGGCGATGGAATCCGCAGGGACGCCCTCGCCATTTTCTTCCTCACCGTCGGGATCTTCCTCACGGTTGCGCTCGTCTCCTTCCACCAGATGGACCCTTCCCTGTCCGCCTGGAGTTCGAAGGGAGCCGTGGTGCGCAACTGGGGCGGCGCGGTGGGGGCGATCGTTTCCGACCTCCTCCTCCAGCTGTTCGGCGTGGGGGCGGTCGGGTTTCCGATCCTCTGCCTGGCGCTGGCGTACTGGACGTTCCGCGGGGAAAAAATGGCGGGCAGGTGGAGCCGGACCGCCGGCGGACTTCTCGCCGTCTGTTCGCTCCTGGGGATCGCGTCCTTTTTCGCAGGCCACGTCCGGCTGTTCGGCTCGGATATCTTTCTCCCCGGGATCGTGGGGCACCTGCTCGGCGTAAACTTCTTCGGCAAGCTGCTGAGCAAGGTAGGCGGCCTGATCTGCCTCGCCGCCCTGTTCCTCCTCTCCCTGATGTGGTTCACCGGATTGCCGTTGCGCGGCCTGCCCTCTCTGTGGAGGCGGAAGAAGACCGCCGAGCAGGTTCGCGCAATCGTCAAGGAGAAGATGGTCGCCCGGGAGGATTGGGAAGGGGAAAGGCCGGCGAGGGAAACCGCCCCGGCGACGCGGCGCGACCCCGCCTCTCCCCGGATCGTCGCCTCGCCGCCCGTCCCCGAGGCTTCCCCCGCCCCGAGAAGGGAGGGGAAGGAGTTCGTTCTCCCCTCCCTGGAGCTCCTCGAGTCTCCCGCCGAGGCCGGGAACGGGGCGGACGAGAAGTCCCTGCAGCGGAACGCGGAGACCCTTCTCGAGAAGCTTTCCGAGCACGGCATCGAGGGGAACATCACCGAGATCCGGACCGGCCCCCTGGTCACCACGTACGAGTTCCGGCCCGCCCCCGGCGTGAAGGCGAACCGGGTCGTGGCGATGGCGGGGGACCTCGCGCTGGCGATGCGGTGCGAGTCGGTGCGCGTCGTCCCGAACATTCCCGGGAAGGGCGTCATGGGGTTCGAGATTCCCAACGAGAAACGGGCGATCATCGGGCTCCGGGAGCTTCTCGGCTGCGCGGCGTACGCCGGTTCCGAGGCCATGCTCTCGCTCGTCATCGGGAAGGACATCTTCGGGGAGCCGGTGATCCGGGATCTCTCGAAGATGCCGCACCTGCTGATCGCCGGGGCCACGGGGTCGGGCAAGAGCGTCGCCCTGCACAGCCTGATCCTCTCCATCCTCTTCCGGGCGACCCCGGAGGATGTCCGCCTGATTCTCGTCGACCCCAAGATGCTCGAGCTCACCCTCTACGACGGCATTCCCCACCTGTTCCATGCCGTCGTCACCCAGCCGCGGGAGGC
>DOTC01000040.1 GCA_003513855.1 Deltaproteobacteria bacterium
GGCGGGCGGCTCCCCCGGGCCGGCCACTCCCCTCCCGCGGGCGGCTCCCATGCTCTCCTTCTACGAGGCGGCATCCCGCAACGTCCGCCTGTCCCGCCTGCTCTTTCTCGCGCTCCTCGCCTCCTTCCTCGCCGTCGGGGCAGGGATCGGGAGCACGTTNNGGCCTTCCGGTCCCGCGCGTCTTCGTGATGGAGAGCCCGGGGATGAACGCCTTCGCCGCGGGAAGGAACCCGGAAGAGTCCCTCGTCGCGGTCACGACCGGGCTTCTCGAACGCCTGAACCGGGAGGAACTGCAGGGAGTGATCGGCCACGAGATGGCCCACATCAAGAGCCGGGACACCCTCTACTACATCTGCGCCGCGGTCCTGGTGGGGTCGATCGCCCTCCTGGCCGACATGTTCCTCCGGGGGGNNCAGATGAGCATCTCCCGGCAGCGGGAGTATCACGCGGACGCCGTGGGCGCGCAATTCACCCGGAATCCTCTCGGCCTCGCCTCCGCGCTCGAGAAGATCTCGCAGGCCGGAGCCCACGTCCCGGGGGAGAACCGGGGGACCCAGCACCTGTTCCTCGTCAATCCCCTGCGCCGTTTCCCCGACGACGCATCCGCCCTTTTTTCCACGCATCCCTCGACCGCTCTTCGCATCAAACGACTGAAAGCGATGGCAGGGATCGGGGAGGCGATCGTTTGAAAAGACCCCAACCGAGGAGGTGCCGATGTCGCGCATGGTGACGATTTTCGGAAAGGACACTTGACCGTACACCGTCAACGCTCGTAAGGATTACGAGAAAGAGGGCGCCCGGGTGGTGTACCGGAATGTCCAGAAGGACAAGGCCGCGATGGCCGAGATGGTGACCGTTTGCAAGGGGCGGCGGGACGTCCCCGTCATCCTCGAGGCCGGCAAGGTGACGATCGGCTACGGCGGCACCTGAGCGGTGTGACGGCCGCGGCCGTGGGCCGCGGTATCCGCAGCGGACGGAAGCACCAACCCCAACGGGAGGACGCATCGATGAAAATCCAGGAAGAATCGCTCAAGTACCTGAACCTGGGGATCAATTCCGAAATCGCCGCGTACGTCTTCTACAAGCGGGCGTCCAGGATGATCGGGGACGAAAGCCTGCGCAAGGTGCTCGACGGTTTCGCCATGGACGAAAAGGGGCATTTCCTCGCGCTGGAAAACACGTACGATAAAAACGTCCGTTCCGAGATGTGGGCCCCCTACAAGGACATCCTGAGCAGGGACGGCCTGCCCGACATCGACGAACTGGTGCAGGACACCCACAAGGAACTGCTCGGCAGGATCGGAACTCTCAAGACCAGGAAAGACATCCTCGAGATGGCGCTCTCGCTGGAGAAGGAGGCCTTCGACCTGTTTCACGACGCCTCCGCGAAAGCGAAAGACCCCGACATCAAGAAGGTCTTCGACCACCTTGCGGACTTCGAGAAGGGGCACGTGATCCTGATCGAAAAGGCCCTGGCCGCCCTGTAGCCGGTCAGAAGCGCAGACTCTTTCCCCCTCGCTGCGGGAGGACCGTCTCGATCAGCTTGCGGTAGACCCGGGGGAACGCGAGGTCGGAAAGACCGTCCGGCCGCACCCAGAGCCACTCCCTGTCGGTGCCCGGCCGCCCGTTGGTCCGCCTGCACCGATAGGCGTGCAGCGTGATCCGGAAATGGGAAAACCCGTGGGGGAGCGATGCAAGCCTGTCCCCGACCGTAACGCCCATCCCCCACTCCTCCCGCAGAACCCTGCGGAGTGCCTCTTCCCGCGTTTCCTTCGGTTTCCGCCGACCGCCGGGGAGTTCCCAGAGGCCGCCCAGCAATCCCCGTTCCGGCCGACGGCCGATGAGTACCGTCCCCTTCCCGCCGGCGATCCAGGCGGCGACCACGTCGTGGTGGGGAAGAACCTTTTTCGCCGCTTTTGCCGGAATCGTTTCCTGGATCCCATGGCGATGTCCCTCGCAGCAGGAGCGCAGGGGACATGCCGGGCATCCGGGCCTGCGGGGCGTGCAGACCGTCGCGCCGAGATCCATCAGGGCCAGGGCCGTCTCCCTCCCCTTCCCGGGCGGGATCAGCCCCCGGGAGGCCCCCCACAGGAAGCGCGCGGCGGAGGACCGGGAAAGATCGCCCGTAACGGCGAAGAGCCGGGCGATGACCCGCTTCGCGTTCGCGTCGAGAATGGGGGCGTCCTTCCGGAACGCGATCGCCGCGATGGCGCCCGCGGTGGACGGGCCGATGCCGGGAAGCGCCGCCAGGGCCTGCGGCTCCCCGGGCAGGCGCCCGCCGTGCTCCCGCTCGACGATCCTCGCCGCCCGGTGCAGGTTCCGGGCCCGGGAGTAGTAGCCCAGCCCCTCCCAGAGCTTCATCACCTCGTCCGGGGAGCTTTCCGCGAGGGACCGCAGCGTGGGAAACGCCGAGACGAAGCGTCGGTAATAGGGAGTCACCGCCTCCACCCGGGTCTGCTGGAGCATGATCTCCGACACCCAGATCCGGTACGGGTCGCCGGTCTCCCGCCACGCCATCTCCCTCGCCGATTGCGCGAACCACGCGAGAAGCCTTCGGGAGATCGCGCGCAGACGCCTCCCGTCCGGGAGGGTCCCGGCGGGCGCTCCTTTCCCCGGCGTCATGGCACTGCCTTGCCGGCGGATCCGGCGCTACAGATCTTCCAGGAGCCCCGCGAAGGTGTCGTGGTGCTCCTCTTCGTCGGCCAGGATCTCCTTGAACATCTTCTCCGTGACCTCGTCGCCTTCCTTCCTGGCCAGGATGATGATCTTCCGGTACATCGCGATGGCGCCCTCTTCGTCCTTCTTGTTGATCTGGATCATCTCCTTGAGGGTGTTTCCGATGCGGATGGGCTCGGGTTTCGTCGTCGGGGCTCCCCCGAGGTAGACGAGCCGTTCGGCGATCTCCTCCGCGTGCTTCATCTCCGCGATGCCGATCTTCTTGAACTCGTCCTTCACGGCAAACCCCTTCACGCCGGTCATCTGGACGTGCTGCCACATGTACTGCACGGAGACCTGGATCTCGCGGGCGATCGCCTGGTTCAACAGTTCCATCAGCTGCTTCGACGCTTTCGGGCTCTTCATCGAAACTCCCTCCTCTGCAGGGTGTGGTGATCTCTCGGAGTCTGGATTGTACCACAAAAAAAATGGGGGCCGGTGCTCCGGCCCCCCGGGAAAGCCTTGCCGCAGGCGGCGGCGGGAGTTCTAGAACCGGTACCCGATGTCGAGCGCGACGAGGTGCGCGTCGCCCGTCCACGTGCCGTTGAAGCCCGTCCCGTAGGAGCCGCCGGGAGGGAGGTCCACCTGGTTGTCGACCGTCCTGTCCTTCTTGTCCACGTACATGTAGGCGAGATCGAACGTCCAGTTGCTGAGCTTGTATCCAAGTCCCGCGCAGTAGTACAGCTTGTCGGCATCGGGGAGCTCGGGGCCCATCGTCTCGGCCGGAACCGGCGTGGGGTCGTACCGGAACCCGAGCCGGAGCGCCAGCGGATCGGTCACGCGGTATTCGCCTCCGACGTAGATTCCCACCACGTTTTTCCAGTTCTTTGCGCTCCGGGAATCCGGAAGGAGGGGGGTATTGTTTTCGATATCGATGTTCAGTTCCTTGTAGGAGGACCAGAAGGTCCACGATGCATCCACCTCGAGGGTCAGGCGGTCAAGGATGTAGGCGATACCCAGGTCCAGTGTCGCCGGCATGTTGATGGTCGTGGAGCCCTTGGTGCTATACGTGTTCCCCCCGAAAATCTGGGCAGGCGTCAGGCCCCCCAACGGAGGCAATGGAACGGTGCTGATGTCGAAGAGGTCCACGTCCCCGTCCTTGATCTTTAGCCGGAACGGACTCCGGTAGGCAATTCCGATCTGCACGCTCTTCGTCGGCTCGATCAGCGCCCCGAAGTTGTATCCCCAGGCGGTCCCGTCCCCGTCGAGGTCCAGCTGGAAGATGTTNNCCTCCAGGCCACCGTGGGGTTGACGACGAGCGTCATCAGGTCGATCTTGGTGATCTGGTTCCGGAAGATGCTCGCCGCGCGGTTTTCGTACTCCTGCCCCAGCCCGAACGGGGCGAAGACCCCCACGCCGTAGGCGAAGTCCGGGGACGCCTTCCTCGTCCAGAAGAGGTTGGGAACGAAAAAGTCCAGGTCCTTCTGCGTCTCCGTCACCGAGGCGCCGCCCGTCAGCGGAGTGGTCCCCGTGAACGTTCCCCCGTTCTCCTTGACGTACGTGACGCCGAGCTTCAGGTTCTGCCCCTCGAGCTGGATGATCCCCGCCGGGTTGAAGTAGATCGCCGACGGGTCGTCCGCCTGTGCGGTAAAAGCAAATCCCATCCCCATGGCCTTGGCGCCCGCCTCGGGGAGGCGGAATCCTCCCGCCATCGCGGACGTCGCGGCGAACATCAGTACGACAAGAATTGCCGATACCTTTCCGATTCTCATCGGTTCCCCTCCTTGGTGGGCGTGGCAGCCCCGCTGGTTCAAATCTCGTTCAACATACCGTTTTGCTCAATGAGACGCAACGGAAATTACGAACAGAATCAAGGAATAGTCCTCAAACTCCCCCGGTCCGATGCGGGCGGGGAACAGGAGGCGAAGACAGACCCCCTGGTGGATCTTCTCGACTCCGGTTTCCGAGAGGGAGGCCGTCTCGATCGGATATCGAAGGAGGGTGAAATCCCGGTCCGAATGGATCTCGACGGCGATCCTCCTCCATCGGTCCACGATGCGGAACCTCCGAAGGGCAGGGGTGACGCCGCGGGAGGACAGGTCCTCGTTCCCTTCCCGGATCCCTTCGTACCACCGGTCGGGGCCGCTCCCCGAGAGNNCCCTTCGCGATCCTTCCGGCCGTGGCGCACAGCGGCGCCACCCGATCGTCGAGGATCCCGTCCACCGCATCCTCCTCCCGGTAGAACGCCTCCCGGAGCGACGCCCGCTGGTGCGGGTCCACCGCCAGCGCGTCGGCAACCGCCGGGTCCTTGAGAACCAGCAGGTCGTTGATGCTCGTCCGCCCGTCGAACCCTGCCCCCCCGTCCCGGAATTTTCGGTGGTACGCCTCCTCCCTCCGCGTCAGGACGTGTCCCAGGGCGACGCCGCGACGGGGCAGGGAGATCTCCGTCAGCGCGCCGCCGTCGTGCCCGTGGACCAGCAGGGTGAGGTCCGGCGTCTTGAGAATCGCCTCCTCCCCGCCGTCGGCATCGAGATCCCCGCTCGCCGCTTCCGTCCAGCCGTCCTTCCCGCCGTGGAGGATACGGTCGGAGGCCTCCTCGGCGCGGAGCAGGTTGGCGTACGCCGCCTCCCGGAGGTGGTTGAGGTAGAGCCCCCCGAAGATTCCGTGCCAGTAGACGTCGTTGCACTGTGCGCGGTACAGGAAATCGCTCGCTTCCGGGCCGCCGCCCCGGTCCGACGCCTCCTTCACCCGCCTGCTCACCCACAGCATCCGCTTGTGGAGCTGGTTCGCCTCCTCGTACTTGCGCA
>DOTC01000015.1 GCA_003513855.1 Deltaproteobacteria bacterium
GTGATGATGCCCGGGCAGTTCGGCCCGATCAAACGGGTGTTCTTTCCTGTCATGTACCGTTTCACCTTCACCATGTCGAGAATGGGAATCCCCTCCGTGATGCAGACGACCAGCTCGATCCCTGCGTCGGTCGCCTCACAGATGGCGTCCGCGGCGAAGGCGTGGGGAACGTAGACGACGCTCGCGTTGGCTCCCGTGGCCTTCACCGCATCGAGAACCGTGTGGAACACGGGGAGTCCCTCGATCTGCGTTCCTGCCTTCCCGGGGGTGACGCCCCCGACGATCTTCGTGCCGTATTCCAGCATCTGCCTGGTGTGGAAGGCCCCCACCGCGCCGGTGATCCCCTGCACGAGAACTTTCGTGTCCTTGTTGACCCAGATGCTCATGGTTGTCTCCCCTCAATTCGCCCGGGCAGCGGCGGCCACGACTTTTTCCGCCGCATCCTTCATGTCGGTTGCCGTGATGATGTCGAGATTCGACGCGGAGAGGATCTCCTTCCCCTTCTCCACATTGGTCCCNNGACCCGCCGCACGTCTTGATCATGTCCATCGTCGCCATCGCGAGTCCCGCGCCGTTGACCATGCAGCCGATGTCCCCGTCGAGGCGGATGTAGGAGAGGTCGTACTTGGAGGCCTCGGTCTCCGTGGGATCCTCCTCGTCGAAGTCCCTGTACTCCTGGATTTCCTTGTTGCGGAAGAGCCCGTTGCTGTCGAAGTTCATCTTCGCGTCGAGCGCTAGGACCTCGCCGTCCTCGGTCAGCACCAGCGGGTTGATCTCGGCAAGGGAACAGTCGGTGTCGACGAACGCCTTGTAGAGCCCCATCATGAACCGGACCGCCTTGCCGGACAGCGGGGTCGGGATGGACAACCCGAAGGCGAGATTGCGCGCCTGGTACGGCATGAGCCCCAGCGCCGGGTCGACGTACTCCTTGAGGATCTTTTCCGGCGTGTTGGCGGCGACGGTCTCGATCTCCATTCCTCCCTCGGTCGACGCCATCATGACGATGCGGGACGTCGCGCGGTCGATGACCATCCCCAGGTAGAGTTCCCTCTGGATCGCTCCCGCCTGCTCCACGAGAACCCGCTTCACTCTCTTCCCCTGCGGACCCGTCTGGGGAGTGACCAGGGTCATCCCGATGATCTGCTTCGCGCACGCCTTCGCCTCCGCCGGCGTCTTGGCCAGCTTGATGCCGCCGCCCTTCCCCCGGCCTCCCGCATGGATCTGGGCCTTGACGACGACGGGCGTTCCGAACTCCATGGCGATGACCTCTGCCTCCAACGGGGTATCCGCCACCTTTCCTTTGGGGACGGCCACGCCGTACTTGGCCAGGATCGCCTTGGCCTGATACTCGTGGATGTTCATACCCTTCGACTCCTCCCGGAATGTTTTTTATGCTGCTGGGGACCGCCGGAGATGCGGGCAGACAAGAAAACGGATGCCCCCTCCCCCACGGGGTGGCATCCGCACGCAACTCCCTGTGAAGTATATCTCATGAATTCTTCTGCCGGAAAGATGTCTTGTCCCGTCCCGGTCCCATCCCCGGCGACCCGGCTTTCCGGGGGACGCGGGACACCCGTCGCCAATCGTGAGCCAGACAAAGAAAACCCCTGGCTCCCTCTTGCTCCGTCGTCGGCGGCCCGCAGAGGAATGGTCCGGCGCAGCCGGGCCCCTCAGAAGCCCAGCCGGTCCACCGCCTCGCAAAGTTCCCTGACCGCCTCGGCCGACTTCCTGAGCGCGTCGGACTCCTGCGGGGAGAGCCTGAATTTCACGACTTCCTCGACCCCGTTCCCTCCCAGCTTCGCCGGGAGGCCGACGAAGAGGCCGTCGCATCCGTCGTACTTTCCCTGCGAAAGAACCGCGCACGGCAGGATCATCTTTCGGTCCAGCAGGATCGATTCGCACATCTGGACGGCCGCAGCCGACGGGGCGTAGTAGGCGGAACCCGTCTTGAGGAGGGCCACGATCTCCCCTCCGCCCTTCCGGGTCCGCTCGACGATCGCATCGAGCTTCGCCCTGGGAATGAGGTCCTCCACCGGGATGCCTGCCACCGTGGTGTACCTCGTGGACGGCACCATCGAATCGCCGTGCCCCCCGAGAACGAAGGCGGTGATGTCGTTCACCGACACCTCGAGCTCCATCGCGATGAAGGCGCGGAATCGTGCGGAGTCGAGGATGCCGGCCATTCCCATCACCCGGTTCGCAGGGAGCCCGCTGTGTTTGTGGGCGACATAGGTCATCGCGTCGAGCGGATTGGATACGACGATGACCATCGCGTCGGGAGATTTCGCAACCGCCTTCAGGGCGACGTCCTTGACGATCCCCGCGTTCACCTTCAGAAGGTCGTCCCGGCTCATCCCCGGCTTCCGGGGAAGCCCCGAGGTGATGACGATGATGTCGGACCCTGCCGTGTCTTCGTAGCCGTTGGTGCCGGTCACCCTCGCGTCGTACCCGACCACGGGCCCCGCCTGCATGATGTCGAGCGCCTTCCCCTGCGGCATCCCCTCCACGATGTCCACGAGCACCACGTCGCAGAGATCCTTCTCAGCCAGGCGCTGTGCGGTGGTCGCTCCGACATTTCCGGCTCCGATCACGGTGATCTTCTTTCGGCCCATCCGGACCCTCCCTGGTGACGATGCCAGCGGGCTATGCCGCGCCACTGGTCACTTTCCGGCGGCGTCCTTCTGCAGCGCGCCTGATGTCTGCTCCGCTGCCATCACCCTCGAAGAAGGGAACGATCGGGTTGTCGCGCACATTCCGCGTCCTATCCGGACGGATGATGATCTTGCCCCCCTCTTCGGGCGGAACCAAATTCTTGAACAGCGCCTTTGCTCCCTCCTTAGGGAAGAAGATCGGGGATGAATTGGGACCGGATGGAACGGAAAACAGCCCCGCCAAACCATGCATACCGTATACAAAGGGACGTTGGATGTCAAGGAAAAACCGGAAGAAATGGCCATCCTCCGGGGCTCTTCCTCCATCCCTGCGATGCGTTCCTTGTTATCTCCGTTGCGCCCCCTTCAGGGAGGCAAGGACGCCCGCGACGTCCACATGCTCCCCGACGAGGCTTACCCCGCGGTCGATCTTCACCCTTTCGCGGATCCGGAGCCGTCCGAGCAGCTGCTCGAACCGTTCGACCGTGGCCATCGTGTCCTCCTTGACGACCAGGACGGGAACCCCCAGTTCCCTGGCACGGTGCCGGACCTGTTCGTCCGGAGACACTCCCCCGGTGAGGACGAGGCACCTCGTGTCCGTCTCCAGGGCGGCGTGCTGGATGTCGGCGCGCATCCCCCCCGTGACGACCGCCTTGCGCGGGATGCGCCGGAATACCCTCAGGGCACCTTCCACATCCATCGCCCCGACGCAGAACCGTTCGATCATCCTGTCCAGGCTGCCTTCGCCCGACTCCACGGTCGCGGGGAGGCCTTCCGCGAGCGTCCCCACGCTGATGCTGTGCATGACGGGGTCGACGGGGATCACGCCGAACACCCGGATTCCCCTGGCCTCGAAATACCGCCTGATGACATTCCTTGCGAACTTCTCCTGGGAAGGGGCGACGTGGTTGAGGACGGCGCCCAGGAGTCTCTCCCCGAGAATGCCGGCCGCCCAAAGGATCTGGTCCATCGATTTCTCCCCCTCGAACCGGTCGACCAGCAGCACCCGACAATCGAACGAGGAGATGATGTCCAGCGGGGAAAGACCGAGAAAAAAGCCGTCGCGAAGATTGGCGGCTCCCCCCAGAATCAGAACGTCCGCGCGGGAGGCCGCTTTTTCCACGGCGCCCCCCACCTGGTCCAGGAGACGGAGCGGCTTCCCGTGGTAGGCCGCCATCACCAGGTCCTGCGTGATCACCACCGGGCAAACGTCATCGGGGGGGCCGGGCAACCCCAGCTCCTTCGCGAGGAAGAGAGCGTCCCCGTCCACGACCCTCCCCTCCTCCATCACAGGAATCTTTCCCAGCGGCTTGACATAGCCGACCGACACCCCGCCGGCCGCCCAGATCCGGGAGAGCGCGAGGGCAAGCAGCGTCTTCCCCGAGTAGCCGGATGTGGATGCGATATACAGGTTCATCTCCCTTCCTCCCCTATGGACATCCGGCAATCGATCGCCATGAGCCCCCTGCCCTGCGGCAGCGCCATTACCGGGTTGATATCCAGCTCCAGGATCCCGGGAAAATCGAGGGAAAGCCTCGAGATGCTCAGGATCGCCCCGACGATCGCCTCCTCGTCTGCAGGGGCTTCGCCCCGGAATCCGGCAAGAAGGGGATAGGCGCGGATTTCCCGAACCATCTCCCCGGCCTCCCCCCGGGAGACCGGGGCCACGCGGAAGGTGACGTCCTGCAGGACCTCCACGTGGATTCCCCCGAGACCGAACATGAGGAGGGGGCCGAACTGGGGGTCCCGGCTCATGCCGAGGATCAGCTCTCTCCCCCCCTCCACCATCTCCTGCACGGAAACGCCCACAATGCAGGCAGCGGGCGACATCCTGCGGACGGAGGAGGTGATCTCCAGGAAAGCCCGGGCAACATCCTCCGCCGAACGGAGGTTCAGCCGGACACCTCCCACCTCCGTCTTGTGGAGAATCCCGGGGGAGACGATCTTCATCGCCACCTCTCCCTCCATTCCTTCGAATGCCGCCACCGCCTCGTCGCTCGTCCGAGCAAGCGCGTGGTTCGGGAAACGGAACCCGTACGATTCGAGCACCCCGCGGCTTTCCTCCTCCCCAAGGGTTCTTCTCCCCTGGGAGAGCGCATCCCGAAGGATTGCCGCGGCCGCGGGCAACGGCGCTCTCGCGGGTTCTTCCCAGGGGGGGAGGCCCGCTTCCCGGATGCGCCGGTACGCGATCATCGCCCCGAGGGCCCGGACGGCCCGCTCAGGCCCCGGGTACTGGGGGATCCCCTCTTTCCCGAGGATGGCGCGGGCCGCCCGGACGGACACATCCCCCAGAAAGGAGGCCAGTACGGTCTTTCCCGACCCCGAGAGCGAGGAAACAACCACCCGCGCCGTTTCCTCGGGCTCGGTCATCGCCTGGGGGGTAAGCAGCACAAGTACCGATCCCGTGGAGGGATCGTCCCGCACTGCCGCGAGAGCCTCCCTGTACCTGTCGGCGCGGGCGTCGCCGATGACGTCCACCGGATTCCCGAGGCTCGCCGTCGACGGGAGCACCGACCGCAGGCGTTCCCGGGAATCCGTGGAGATCTCGGTCAGGGGAATCCCGAGTCTCTCGGCGGCGTCTGCCGCCATGATGGCGGGTCCGCCCGCGTTGGTCACGATCAGCAGCCGGTCCTTTTCGGGCACAGGCTGTAAGGCAAACCCCAAGGCAAGGTCGCACAATTCCTCTACCGTACCGGCGCGCAGCAGCCCCCCCTGGCGGAAGGCTGCCGAATACGCCCGTTCGAACCCTGCAAGACTTCCCGTATGCGAGGAGGCGGCCCGCGCCCCCACCGCCGTGGCCCCGGCCTTCACCAGAATGACCGGCTTCTTCGCGGTCACCTCCCTCGCCGCGCGGAGAAATTTTCGCCCTTCGTCGATGCTTTCGACGTACCCGAGGATGACGCGCGTCTCCGGATCGTCCGCAAGATACACCATCATGTCCAGCTCCGAAATGTCCGCCTTGTTTCCCAGGCTGACGACCTTCGAAAACCCGATTCCCGCGCTGACGGCCCAGTCCAGGACGCCCGTCAGCAGGGCCCCGGATTGCGAAAAGAAGGCGATCGAGCCGGGGGGGGGAGAGCCGACCGCGAAGGAGGCGTTCATCCTCGCATGGGTATTGATGACTCCCAGGCAGTTCGGGCCGACCGCACGGACCGACGCCTTCGAGAGGGCCTCCCGGAGGTCCCTCTCGAGGGACGCCCCCTCGCCCCCGATCTCCTTGAACCCGGCGGAGATCACGATCGCCGCCTTCATCCCTTTTCCCGCCAGATGAGGGATCGCCTCGATGACCTGGCGCGGGGGGATCACGAATACCCCGAGATCCACGCTGCCGGGGATCTGCGAGATTTCTTTCAAGAAGGACCTCCCGAGCACCTCCCCACCCGCCGGGTTCACGCCGTAGATCTCCCCCGGGAATCCCGCACGGACCAGGTTGGTGAACACGCCGTGGCCCACCTTCCCCGGGTTCCGCGAAGCCCCAAGCACGACAATCGACTTCGGTTGAAACAATCCGGGCGGAAACACCATCAAACCCCTTGAACCGGCAATATGCTGTGGTATGTTATTGTTCCATACACGAAAATTGTATTACCAAACATGCGCGAAGGACACCCCAAGAAGGAAGGAGAAAGGCCATGAAGCGACTTTGGGTACTGCTTTTCGCCGTGGTCCTCTCGGCCACGCTGGCCGTCGGCTGTGCCAGGGCACACAAAACCGCCCTGAACAACGCGCGCACCTCGTTGGATCAGGCCAAGGCGATGGGGGTGGAGAAGACCGCGCCTTACGAGTATTACACCGCGGAATCGTACCTCCGTATCGCAGAGCACGAGGCAACGGAGGAGGGCGATTATAAAGGGGCAAAGGAATTTGCGGAAAAATCCCAGAAGGCTTCCGCCGAGGCAATGAAGGCGGGTGGAGGGGCAAAATGAGAAACCGGAATCTTCTTCTCCTGTCGTTGCTCATTCTCGCAGTCGCCTTTGCCGCCGGCTGCGCCAAGCGGGGAATGACCAAGAGTGAAATGGACCGGGCCGACGAGATCGCGGCCAAGATCGCCAAGGCGGAGAAAATGGGGATCGTGAAATGCAACCCGCTCGAGCTCGCGATCGCAAAAACCACACTCGACCACGCGATCCACGAAGGGAAAGAGTCTTACCGGGGCCAGGTGGAAGAGAAAAAAGCGTACTTTGACGCGGCGGAAAAGGCTGCCGACGACCTCTTGGCCCTGGTTGGCCCGTGCCTGGAGAAAATGGCGCCCCCTCCGAAAGCCGTGCCCGAGCAGATCGCACCTCCCCCGCCGGCACCAATGCCCGTGGCGCCCGCCCCGGTGACGTTCGAGAACATCCACTTCGACTTCGACAAGGCGTTCATCCGGAATGACGCGAAGCCTACGTTGCAGTCGGTGGCGGACTATATGAAGAAGAACCCCGATGCGAAGCTTCAGATCGAAGGGCACTGCGACGAGCGGGGCACCTCCGAATACAATATCGCGCTCGGTCAGCGCCGGGCGGACTCGGCGATGAACTACCTCACGAATCTCGGGGTCGCCGGGGACCGAGTCTCCACGATCACTTACGGGGAGGAGAAGCCGGCGGATCCGGGACACAACGAGGCAGCGTGGGCGAAAAACCGCAGGGGGGTCTTCGTCCTCCGCTAAACCGGTAATGCGGCACCCGGGGGGGCCCTCCCGGCCCCCCGGGTCAACTCTTTTCCGGCGTCGTCACACGGATGTGCAGTTCCCGCAGCTGCTTCGGGTCGACCGGAGATGGGGCGTCGGTCATCAGGCAGGTGGCCTTCTGGGTCTTCGGGAAGGCAATCACCTCCCGCAGGGATCTTGCCCCCGCGAGAATCATCGCGAGACGGTCCAGCCCGAACGCGATCCCTCCGTGAGGCGGCGCTCCGTACTCCAGCGCTTCCAGGAGAAACCCGAACTTCCTGCCGGCCTCCTCCGGCCCGATGTTCAGCAGTTCGAACATCCGGGACTGCACATCCCGCCGGTGGATCCGGATGCTTCCGCCCCCGATCTCAGCGCCGTTCAGCACCATGTCGTACGCCTTCGCGCGGACCTTCCCCGGATCGGTGTCCAGCAGGGGAAGGTCCTCGTCCAGAGGTGCCGTGAAGGGATGGTGCATCGCCGCGTACCGTCCCGCCTCCTTGTCCCACTCCAGCAGCGGGAAATCGGTCACCCAGAGGAACGCGTAGCGGGACCGGTCGATGAGGTCGGCCTTCTCCCCGAGGTGCAGCCGGAGACGCGCGAGGGAGTCGCAGGCGACGGGAACCTCGTCCGCCACGACCAGGACGAGATCGCCGGGCTTCGCACCGCTCTTGGCGAGAAGCGCCTCCATCTGGTCGCTCCGGAAATGCTTCGCGATCGGCGACGCGAGGCCCGTCGCGGACACCTTCCACCAGGAGAGCCCACGCGCGCCTCCGACCTTCGCCACCTCCTCCAGGGCGGCCAGTTCGGTCCTGCTGGCCTCCCCGAATCCCGGTGCGGTGATCCCCCGGATCACGCCCCCTTTCCCCGCGATGTCGGCGAACACCCGGAACCCGGTGTCCCCAAGCTCCTTCGTGTAATCGACGATCTCCAGCCCGAAACGGATGTCGGGCTTGTCGTCGCCGAACCGGTCCATCGACTCCCGGTAGCTGATCCTGGGAAAGGGGCGCGGGATCTCGACCCCGATCACGTCCCGGAACACCCGGACCATCAGGCCTTCCATCATCTGGAAGATATCCTCCCGGTCGATGAAAGACATCTCGACATCGATCTGGGTGAACTCGGGCTGCCTGTCGGCGCGGAGGTCCTCGTCACGGAAACACTTCACGATCTGGGCGTAGCGGTCGTACCCCGCGATCATCAGGATCTGCTTGAAGAGCTGGGGGGATTGCGGAAGCGCGAAGAACGCCCCCGGCGATACCCGCGAAGGCACCAGATAGTCCCGGGCCCCTTCCGGGGTGCTCTTGGTGAGGACGGGCGTTTCGACCTCGATGAACCCGTTCTCGAAGAGGTAGTCGCGCGTGGACCGGGCGAGGAGGGACCGCTGGAGGAAGGCCTTCTGGACCGAGGGACGGCGCAGGTCGAGGTACCGGTACTTGAGACGGACGCTTTCCGCGACGTCGGTGTCGTCCTCGAGGGCAAACGGTATGGGCTTCGATTCGTTGAGGATCGCCACGGAGGAGGCGGCCACTTCGATCGCTCCGGTTGGCAGGTTCCGGTTTTCCGTCCCCTCGGGGCGCCTGCGCACCGTGCCCCGCACCGACAGAACGTACTCGGCGCGGAGAAGGTCGGCTTTGGCGTGCGCTTCGGGGACGGAGTCAGGGGACAGGACGACCTGGGCGATCCCTTCCCTGTCCCGCAGGTCCACGAACACCAGCCCCCCGTGGTCTCTTCGCCGGTGAACCCACCCGCACAGGACGACCTCCTGCCCGATATGCTCCGGGCGCAGCTGCCCGCAATAGAACGTCCGCTTGTGCTCAGGCAGAAAAGCGTCCACCTCTACTCCTCCCGGATGTCATCACGGCGGGTCAACCGCCGGATCGCCTCGTCCTTCGAAAGCTCCTCCTGCACCCCCGCCGCCATGTCCCGGAACATGACCCCCCCGCGCCCGGCCTCCTCCTCCCCGAACACCACGACGAAGCGGGCCCCCGCCCTGCCCGCTCGCCGAAACTGGCCCTTGACGCTGCGCCCCTCGTAGTCGACCTCGGTCCGGATCCCCATGCCGATCAACGTCATCTTCCAGCGGAACGCCTCGGGAAGGAACCGGCTGCTGGCGGTGACCAGGAAGACGTCCGGTGCGGAGGTCCGGGACTCCTCCTCCCCGAGGAGCATCAGGAAGCGCTCGACTCCGATGGCGAAGCCGATCGCGGGGATCCTTTCCCGACCCCCCAGGATCTCCGCAAGCCCGTCGTAGCGTCCCCCCGCCGCGACCGTATTCTGCGCCCCCATGCCGGGGATGACGAACTCGAAGGCGGTCCTGCGGTAGTAGTCCAGTCCACGGACCATGCGCGGGTTCCGGGTGAACGGGATTCCCGAATCGCGCAACACCCCTTCCACGGACTCGAAGTGCGCGCGGCAGGGGTCGCAGAGGGAATCCAGCGCGGACGGGGCATCGGCAGTGGCGCGCATGCACCCTTCCGCCTTGCAATCCAGCACGCGGAGGGGATTCCGCTCGCGCCGACGGCGGCAGTCGTCGCACAGCCTGTCCTCCCGGGAGGACAGGAAATCGGACAGGTTCCGGTGGTAGGCGGGGCGGCAGGCGGGATCCCCCAGGGAGTTGATCTCGAGGAAAACCCCCGAAAGCCCCGTCTCCTTCAGAAAGCCGTGAAGGAACGTCAGGATCTCCGCGTCGGCGAAGGGAGAATCGGTGCCGAACAACTCCGCTCCGAACTGGTGGAACTGGCGGAGCCGGCCCTTCTGGGGCCTCTCGTGGCGGAACATCGGCCCCACGTAGAACAACCGGACGGGCCACTCTCCCAGGGCGGCCCGGTTGGCCTGCAGTGCCCTCACCACGGGCGCTGTCCCCTCCGGCCGCATCGTGAGACTCTCGCCGGAGCGGTCGGAGAAGGTGTACATCTCTTTTTCCACGATGTCGGTCGTTTCCCCGACCGAGCGCGCGAAGAGTTCGGTCTTCTCGAGGACGGGAGTCCGGATCTCGGAGAACCCGAACCGGGTCGCGTACTCGCGAAACGCCGCCTCCAGAGCGGCCCACCTGGCGGACGTCGGGGGGAGGATGTCCTTCATCCCCCGTACGGAAGGGATGGTCATGGGACTTTCTGTGCGTCCGCGAGGTAGACGATGTTCCGGGTGGAGTCTTTCCCCCTGTACATCGCCTTGTCGGCCAGATTCAGCAGATGCTGCTTCGACGTGGCGTGTTCGGGGAAGGCCGCGATCCCGATGGAGATCGTCAGGCGGATATCGAGTCCCTTCTCCTGGCCGAACGGTTTCTCCTCGATCATCTTGCGCATCCGCTCCGCCACCAGAATCGCCTCTTCGGCCCTCGTCTCCACGAGGAGCACCACGAACTCGTCCCCTCCGTACCGGACCACGGTGTCCGTCTCGCGAACACAGGACCGCAGCACGTTGCCGGCCTCCACCAGCACCCTCGTGCCGACAAGGTGCCCGTGCGTGTCGTTGACGCGCTTGAAGAAGTCCAGGTCCATGAACAGGACCGAGAAGAAGTTTCTGTACCGCTCCGACCGTTTCAGCTCCCGGTCGAGCACCACGTTGAGATACCGGCTGTTGTAAAGCTTCGTGAGGTCGTCGATGTAGATCAGGTTCTGCGTATGAATTCCGCGTTCGGCGTTGAGGAGCGCGAACCGGACCTGGCGGTGGAAGAAGTTGAGGAGCGTGCTCCCGAGCACGTCCGCGCCGGGGACCCCTCGCAGGGCAAGAACGGCGAACATGCTCGACCCCGGGGAAAGATCGAACCGGAGGGTGAAGAACGTCCGGTTCTCCCCGAGCATCGCCTCGTCCTCCGGGGTGAGGCTCGCCACGCCCTCGGTGGGGAACACGGCGGGCACGGGCGAAGAGAGTTTCGTGATCCCCGCGCCGAACCGGAGGAGAAAGACTCCCGCCATCGAATCGTCGGGGAACCCCGCCGTCGCCAGGACGGAGAACCCGGTCCCTCTCCCCTCCTGCGCGCGGAACAGGATCCCGAACGAGGCCCCGAGAGACTCCTTGAACATCTCGATCACGGTGTAGCCGAGCAGGTCCAGATCGGTCGTCGTGATCACCGGAAAACAGTAGTCGAACAGCTCGTCGAGCGACATTTTCCGGAGCAGTCCGTGCCCGAGAAAGAGGTACTTCTCCAGGGACGGGAGAAGCTCCCTGCCCAGATTCTCCTCGAAGATGATCTCCGACGCGCCCCCCCGCAACCCCCCCAGAACGGAAGGCCCTCCCTTCTTCGGGAGGATCAGGATCACGGGGGTCTTGGGGGCGAGGGAAAGGATGTCCCTGACGAACACCTCCGCGGTTTGCGCCTTTCGGAATTTCCGGGCGACGATGACGGAGAAGTTCTCCTTGGAGAGGGCGGCCACACCCTTTTCCCAGTCCTCGTGGACCGTGACATGGACGCCGGTCAGAGAGGGTTCCCGGACTATGCGGTCGATCGGCGCCGGATCGGATGAGAGAATCAGGACTCGCTGCTTCGCCATTTCATCTGCCGGAAAAATTCATGCGTCTGCGTTCCTTTTACCCTTCCGGGGGCAGGCGCAAGAATAGTTCCCAGAGGTTGGGGCGCCGTTCCTGCTCGATGAAAACGAGATCGCCGTCGCTTCGCAATGTAACAGCCCCATTTTCCAAGTAGAATGCCAGAACCGAGGGTATCAGATTCCCTTTTCTGAAACAAATGCTATTTTGGGAAACGACGGCGTCGGGGGCCGCTGCCCGGATCCACGCCCCGGGCTTGGCCTCGGCCGAACCATGATGCGGCAGAAAAAGGATCCGTTCCCCCCCCTTTTTGTCGCGGAAGTTTTCCCCCCAGGCGGATGGCCCCCGCTCCACGTCGCCGGGGAGCCACGCGGAGAAGGAGCCGTGGCGAATCTCCAGCAACAGGCACCGTTCGTTAACCTTTTTCCGCCCGCTTCCCTGTCCCGTCCCGCGGACGATCACCTCCGCCCCGCCCGACCCGTATCTGTCCCCCCGGGATTTTCCCCGGACCCTGTCGGTGTCCCCCCCGACCGCCTCCCCGAACGCGCCCTTGGGAATCCCTTCGGGGATCCAGATCTCCCCCACAGGCAGGGACGACAAGACGGCCTCCGCCCCGCCGTAATGATCCTCGTGCGGGTGCGTCAGGACGAGCACATCGATCCGGCGGATCCCCCTGCTCCGGAGGTACGGAAGGAGGACGGTCTCTCCCTTGTTCCCCCGAAGGCCGCTTCCGCAATCGACGAGCATATGCCCTCCTCCCGGGAAGGAAATCACGTGAGCCGCCCCCTTCCCGACGTTCAACGCGGCGAGAGTCAGGCGATGGTCAGGCAGGGCGGCATACGGAATGTGGACCCAGGCGAGGAAGACGGCACTGGCAACGGCAACCGCAGGCCACGGTTCCCTCCCGCGGCTGCGGAGCCACAGGGATCCGAAAACGGCCCCCCCCGTACAGACAATCGGTGCGGCGATCCCGGAGGGGGGAAGGGGAACCCAGC
>DOTC01000160.1 GCA_003513855.1 Deltaproteobacteria bacterium
CACGGGGAGTGCATCATGGGGATCCTGGACAGCTACCCGCCGAGCCACGGGTTCATGACCCCGAAGCTCCTGGAGAAGATCGAGCAACGGTGCGTGGCGTGGCGCTGGCGGATCAAGGGCCGAACCCACCGGCTCCGGCAGGTCCACGGGGATTTCCACCCCTACAACATCCTGTTTGGCGAGGGGGCCCGGTTCCGGGTGCTGGACCGGTCCCGGGGCGAATGGGGAGACCCGGCAGACGACGTCACCTCCCTCACGGGAAACTACCTCTTCTGCTCCCTCCAGCGGAGCGGGAGGCTTGACGGACCCTTCGAAACGCTCTTCCGGAGGTTCTGGGACCGGTATCTCGAGAGGACGGGGGACCGGGAGATGCTCACGGTCGCCGCCCCCTTCTACGCGTTCCGGGGGCTGGTGATGGCCAGCCCCGTCTGGTACCCCACCCTGGACGAGGGCGTGCGCAGGAAACTCTTCACCTTCATCGAGGAAGTCCTGGACGCGGAAGCCTTCGATCCGGCCCGCGTGAACGGGTACTGCGGGGCAGGGTAGCCTTGGAGACGGGGTTCGCCGTCTGGATCACGGGACTCCCGGCGTCGGGAAAATCGACCGTCGCCTCGGCACTGGGGAAGGAGCTTGCGGCACGCGGGGTGAACGTCGCGGTGCTCGAGTCCGACGAACTCCGGAAGGTTCTCACCCCGCAGCCGCGCTACGACGAACCGGAGCGGGATTTCTTCTACCGGGCACTCGTCTCCGTGGGCCTGCTCCTGACGAGGCACGGCGTCTCCGTGATCTTCGACGCGACCGCCAACCGGCGTGCCTACCGGGACCGGGCCCGTCAGGAGATCGCCCGGTTTCTGGAGGTCTTCGTCGACTCCCCCCTCTCCGTCTGCATCGCGCGGGACCCCAAGGGGATCTACCGGAGAGGGAGGGACGGAAGCGCGACCGGGGTCCCCGGGCTNNAACCGGCCCGTGCCGCGCGCCGGATCGTCGGCAAGCTCGTCGAAAAAGGATACGTCAAGGAGTGACGTCGCCGTGAAAGAGCCGAAAGGGGTCGGGGACAGGTTCCAGCAGGAAACGAAGTACGAACGGGGACGGCTGGGGGGAGGCCGGATGGACTGGGCATCCAGGCCGCCCCCGTACAAGGAGTATCCCGGCGCGAGGAAGATCCCTCTCCCTCCCCCCGGGACGACCGTCCACGGTTCTTTCCTGGAAATCGCGGCCCGGCGGCGCAGCGTCCGGGAATACACCCCCCGCCCCCTGCACCGGGAGGAGATCTCCCTTCTTCTCTGGGCCTCCACGGGTATCCAGAGGGTGGAGGCCGGCCATGCGTTCCGCACCGTCCCCTCCGCCGGGGCCCTGTACCCGGTCGAACCGTACGTCATCGCCCACCGGGTGGAAGGGGTGGAANNGCCCTGTTCCAGGAGTTCTGCTCCGAGGCCGGCGCCGTCTTCGTCTGGACGGCGATCTTTCCGCGCGCGAAGTGGAAATACGGACAGCGGGCCTACCGGTACGTCTACCTCGATGCGGGACACATCGCGCAGAACCTGGCGCTTGCGGCGGTCGGGCTCGGGCTCGGGAGCTGCCAGGTAGCCGCATTCTTCGACGACGAGATGAACGCCCTCCTGGGGGTGGACGGCACGGAAGAGAGCGTCATCTACCTCAGTGCCGTGGGACATCCCCGCTGACCGGGCGACGGGGCGGGATCCCTTCACAGGGATGCCAGGCTCTCCCGGTACGCCCGAAGCGTCTCCTCGTCGAACAGGACGAAACGAACCCGCGGGGGCGCCCCTTTCTCTTCCGCCAGAAACGTCGCGACGGTCGACAGGGCGATGGCGGCAGCCTTCCCGACCGGGTATCCGTACGCCCCCGTTCCGATGGAGGGAAAGGCGACCGACCGCAGCCCCTTTTCCGCGGCGAGGCAAAGGGCGTTCCGGTAACACGAGGCGAGGATTGCCGGCTCTCCCTGATCCCCTCCTCTCCACACCGGCCCGACGGTATGGATGACAAACCGTGCCGGGAGACGCCCCCCGCCCGTCACCACCGCCTCTCCCGGTGGACATCCGCCCCGTTTCGCCCGGATCGCCCTGCATTCCTCGAGGATCGCCGGGCCGCCGGCCCGGTGAATCGCCCCGTCCACCCCTCCCCCGCCGAGCAACGACTCGTTGGCGGCGTTGACCACGGCGTCCGTCGATTCCTTCGTGATGTCGCCCCGGACCAGCTGGATCGTCCCGGAGCCGAAATCCCGCTCCATCTCCTCCCCCGAAACGGTGGTATGCTTTTTCATGATACCGCATGCCCGCCCGGGGGACCGAGGGGGAAACCGTGCTTTTCCTGGAAGTCTTGGCGGAGAGGAAGATTCGCGAGGCGATGGAGAGGGGGGAGTTCGCGAACCTTCCGGGAGCCGGGAAGCCCCTTCGGCTCGAAGACGACTCGATGATTCCCGAGGACCTTCGCGTCGCCTACAAGATCCTCCGGAACGCCGGGTGCATCCCCCCCGAACTGGAAGTCCGCAAGGAGATCATCACCCTCCGGGACCTGCTCCGGACCATCGAGGACGAGGAAGCGAGAAGGGACACGATCCGGGAGCTGAACTACAGGCTTCTGAAGCTGGGCGTCATGGGAAAACGGATGGTGAACCTCGACGAATTCCCCGAGTACAGGGAACGGATCCTCGGGAGAATGGCCGGCAGAAAAGCGGGGTGAGGACCCTGCCCCCCCCGATCCCCGTCCCGGAAGCCGTTTCCCGCGGCGTGCTGCATTCCCTGCAGAGACGAAAGAAGCTCTGGCGGTTCCTCCGGGAGTTCTGCCGGGCCGTGGGGCGCGCGGGCGGTCACCCCTACCTCGTGGGGGGGATCGTCCGCGATCTCATCGAGGGTCGCCCGGGCAGCGACATCGACCTGATGGTCACCGGGATCGGGTTCGCAGCGCTGGGGGGAATCGTCCGGGCCCTTCCCCGGAAAGAGCTCGGAATCCGGCGGGTCGTCGCGGCGGGGAAGCAGTTCGCCGTGTACAAGATATCGACCACCTGGTCCGGGGAGGAGATCGACGTGGCGCTCGCCCGTTCGGAACACTCCACCGGCCCGGGGCACCGCCAGTTCGAGGTCCGCACGCACGGGGTCGATGCCCGGGAGGACGCGTCC
>DOTC01000140.1 GCA_003513855.1 Deltaproteobacteria bacterium
GACACGGTTCCGTTCTCGGAAAGCGTCGAGGTGACGGATCCGGAGCCGTCGTCGCGGATCCTGAGCGTGGCGACGAGAACGCCCGCGCGATACGTCGCAACGGTCGCGACGGTCGCCCCCCCCTCGCGCCCGATCGTCATCACGGCCCGGTCATCCCCGTTCTCGTGCACCCGGGCCTGCGGCGCGACGACGGGATTCTGCCCGCTCCAGAATTCGATCAGGTTGAACACGGCGAAGTCCAGGAATCCGGTGATCCCGTACGGTATGACGAAAAGCCACGTCACGACGCTTCGCAGGTACTTGTCCTCGACGGACTTGTTGACCTCGTACAGACTCCGGGTCAGCTGGAACTTCCCGAAGCATCCCGCCGAGAAGACAATCCCGACGGACACCACGAGCGCGAGCGCCACCACTTTCCCGAACCGGCTCTTTCCCATCTTCACCTCCCTGTCGTCGGAATCGGATCTCGTTCATTGTAATTCCCCGCCCGGGTTCCCTCAAAGGACAAGATTTGTCCGGGGGGGGCGATATAGTACAATTTCCCCCCATGGAGCCATCGAGAAGGCGGAGAACGACCATCCTCAAGCTCGTCGTCTTCCTTGCCTTCGCCGGCACGGTGGCGTACCTCCTCCTGTTCACCCCCCTGGGGAACCGGTTCCTCACCCCGGAGGGAAGGAGGGAGCTGGTGGGGAGGATCGACCTCCTCGTCCGCTCGGCAGGCCCTCTCGGCCCCGAGCTCTTCATCCTCATCTATACGATCGGGGTCCTCTGGCTGCCGGCCACCCCCTTCAACGCGGCGGGGGCGTTCATCTTCGGGAAGGTCACCGGGACCATCTGCAATATCCTGGGAGCCACCCTGGGCGCCACCCTCTCCTTTATTCTCGGACGGTATTTCCTGAGGGATTTCGCAAAGGGGATGCTCACGGGAAAGCTCGGGGAACTCGACCGCAAAGCGGAACAACATGGCTTCTCCATCGTCTTCTACCTGCGCATCGTCTGGTTCCCCTTCATCTTCCTCAACTACGGCGCGGGGGCGACGCGGATCCGCTTCGGCGACTATTTCTGGGCCACGTTCTTCGGGACCACGCCCGCCATCGTGATCGCCTCCTACTTCTTCGGGAGCCTGAAGGAGATCATCGCCTCCTACGAGGGGCCGGGGGACCTGTTCCAGTTCGACGTCCTGTTCCCCGTCGGGCTCCTGCTCTTCTCTTTCCTTCTCCCCGCCATCGTCCGGCGGATCCGGGGGGAACCTCCGCCGGAAACCGGCCCTGCCGCGGGACCGGAATGACGGGGGCCGGGAACAGTCCGCCGGTCTCCGTCATCATCCCCGCGCGGAACGAGGCGGCGACGATCTCCGCGACCATCCGGTCCGCCCGCGAGGCGGGTGCCGACGAGGTGATCGTGGTGGACGGGGAAAGCCGGGACGGCACGGCCGGCGAGGCCCGCCGGGGCGCCGACGCCGTGATCCTCTCCCCCCCGGGACGGGCGCGCCAGATGAACGCCGGGGCGAGGGCGTCGCGGGGGGAGATCCTCCTCTTTCTCCACGCGGACACGACGATGCCCGGGGGGGCGGTCGCGTCGGTCCGGAGGGCGATGGAGCGGGAGGGGATCGTGGGAGGTGCCTTTTCCGTGCGCCTCGCGGTCTCGGCCGGCGCCCCCCCTTTTCGGAAGGCGGCGCTGCGCCTCACCGCCCGGATGATCAACGTCCGCGCCCGCCTTTTGCGCGCCTACACCGGCGACCAGGCGATCTTCCTGCGCCGGGACGTCTTCGAGGGGATCGGTGCCTACCCGGACATCCCCCTGATGGAGGACGTGGAACTTTCCCGGNNGATGGAGGACGTGGAGTTCTCCCGCCGGCTCGTCCGGCAGGGGAGGACGGTCCTGCTGCCGGAGAGGATCACCACCTCCGCGAGGCGCTGGGAGACCCACGGCACGGTGCGCACGATCCTCCTGATGTGGGGGCTGCGCCTGGCGTACCTTGCCGGGATGTCGCCCGGGAGGTGCGCGCAACTCTACGGAAGGAAACCGAAGGGATGAACCGGTGGTTCCGCGTGGCGGGCGGGGTCGCGATGAACCTGTGCTTCGGCTCCGCGTACACGTTCAGCATCTTCCTCGCTCCCCTCCAGCGGGAGTTCGGCTGGACCCGCGCCCAGGTCTCGCTGGCCTTCACGATCTCCATCGCCTGCATCGCGGCCGGCGTGCTGACCGGGGGACGGTGGCACGACCGGCAGGGACCGGCCCCGGTGGCCCTGACGGGGGCGCTCCTCTTCTCCGCGGGGATCTTCCTCTCGCGGTACACCCACGCCCTCTGGTGGCTGTACGCCTGCTACGGCGTCCTCGTGGGCTTCGCCAGCGGCGTCGGGTACGTCTGCCCCCTCGCGGTGGGGATGAAGTGGTTCCCCGAGAAGCGCGGACTGGTCACGGGCCTCATGGTCATGGGATACGGGGCGGGAAGCGCGCTGATCGCCCCGCTGGCCGGCCTCCTGCTGTACCGCTACGGGTGGCGGGACACGTTCTCGCTCCTCGGGCTCGGGTTCCTGGTGATCACCACGGCGGGGTCGTTCTTCCTTCGGAACCCCCCGGAAGGGTGGCGGCCGGAGGGGTGGGTTCCTCCCTCCCCGGAGGTGACGGCGTTCCGCCCGCCGCGGGACTACCCGCCCGGGAGGATGCTCCGGACGGGGACGTTCTACCGGATGTGGATCGCGTACGCCCTGGGGACCTCCGCGGGGCTCATGGTCATCGGGCACCTGGCGGCGTTCGCGGAAGGGTCGGGGTTCTCCCCGCGCGACGCCGCGCTTTCCGTGGGGGTCCTCTCCGTGGGGAACGGCTTCGGGAGGATCGGCTCCGGATGGATGTCCGACCACATCGGGCGGACCCGGACGCTTTTCCTCGTGATGGGGGTGACCGGCCTGCTTCTGCTCTTCGAGCCCCGGGTGGGAACGGTCCCCCTGCTCTTCGGGTCGGTCTTTCTCATCGGGTACTGCTACGGCTCCCAGCTCGCGGTCTTCCCCTCCGCGGCGGCGGACTTCTTCGGGATCCGGAACCTGGGAAACAACTACGGACTGCTGCTGACCGCGTGGGGAGTCGCGGGAATCATCGGGCCGATGGCGGGGGGAAGGATCTTCGACGCGACGAAGAGCTACTCGACCGCCTTCCTGATCGCCGCCGTGCTCGCGTTTCTCGCCGCGGCCGTCATCGCGACCGTCCGGCCGCCGCCCACGACGTGGGAGACCCCGCAGGCGACGCCGGCGTCTACTCCCAGGTCAGCAGCAGAGGGGTGAGCGGGTTCACGAGGTCGGGGTGGCGCGGGATGACGCGCGCCGCGAACCCGAACCGGCCGCTCGCGCGGCAGGGGATCTCGGCGCGGAAGATCTCCTCGCTGCCTTCCCGGCCTTCGTGCCGCGCCCCGATGACCTCCCCGTCCCGGACCTCCCCGGCCGGATTCAGCATTCCGTAACAGATCTCCACCGCGACGTCGTCCGCGGAGAGCGCTCCCAGGCTGGCCCGGACCGTCACCGCGACACGGGACCCGACGAGGAGATCGCCGGACGGGGCCGCCCCGTCCACGCGCATCGAGACGCGGGACCACTCCGCCGCGACCCGGGACCTCCAGGCAGAGAGCTCCTTCGCGGAGGCGAACGCGTCCTTCGCCAGCCGGGTGCCGATCCGGTGCGCCGGGATGTAGAACCGCTCGGCGTACTCCCGGACCATCCGGGCCGTGTTGAAGGCAGCGCCAAGCGTCCGCATCGAGGCCTTCATCATCCCGATCCACCCGCGCGGCAGCCCCCCCTTGTCCCGCTCGAAGAACAGGGGGACGATCTCGTTCTCCAGCAGATTGTAGAGCGCGTCGCACTCGACCAGGTCCTGCTCCTCGGGGTCCTTGTACACCTCGCCGCTGCCGACCGCCCAGCCGACGTCCGGCGCGTACCCCTCGCACCACCAGCCGTCCAGGACGNNGCGGGTGCGCCTTCCCGGCGAAGACGATCTGGACGGGCCGTTCCGGATGGTTGAGCAGCTGGACCAGCCTCTCGGGCTGCCGGAAGAGCAGCCCCGCCCGCTTGTAGGTCGCAAACCGGCGGGAGAACCCGATGGTGAGCGCCTCGGGGTTGAGCACCTCCTCCGCCGCCCGCACGGTGGAGGCGCCCGCCCCCTGCCGCACCAGCTGGGCCTTGAGCTGCTTGCGCACGAAGAAGACGAGCCTTTCCCTGCGGACCTCGTGCGTCCGCCACAGCTCCACCGGCGGGATCGTCTCCACCCG
>DOTC01000002.1 GCA_003513855.1 Deltaproteobacteria bacterium
GCCATCCCGGGGGAACCGTGGTCGGTGGCGCTCATCTTCGACGGCTACCCGATGTCGAAACAGGGAAAGTCGGGGCTGGCGCTGTCGGCCTCCTTCCTGTCTTCCTTCGTCGGGATCATCATCGCGGCCTTCTTCTTCGTGGCGGCCGCCCTGCCCCTGGCCCTGCTCGCCCTCCGGTTCGGCCCCCCGGAGATGTTCGCGATCATGATGCTGGCCTTCAGCACGTTCGTGGGCCTGGGAACCGGGAAACCCTCGAAGACCCTGGTGAGCACCGCCTTCGGGCTTCTCCTGACGGCGGTGGGTCTGGACATCGTCACGGGCAGGCCCCGCCTGACCTTCGGGACCATCTCCTGGTTGAGCGGTTTCGACTTCGTGCCGGTGACCATCGGCCTCTTCGGTCTGGGAGAGATCCTGATCGACGGCGAGGACCGTTTCTCCGCGGAAGTCAAGGAAGTGATCATGGCCAAGGTAGGCTGGGCGGATATCAAGGAGGGAATGCGCGAGATCTGGAAGTTTTTCCCCCAGACGATTGCGGCCTCCGTCATGGGCTTCTTCGTCGGGGTCCTTCCCGGGACGGGGGCGACCCCCGCCTCCTTCCTCGGATACGGTCTCGCCAAACAGTATTCGAAGAATCCGGAAAAGTACGGGCAGGGGGCGATCGAGGGGATCATCGCTCCCCAGGCGGCCGCCAACGCGGCGGGAACCGGCTCCCTGCTCCCCATGATCACCCTGGGGATCCCCGGATCCCCCACCGCCGCCGTCCTCCTGGCGGGGCTCTACATGTGGGGCNNTTCCTGGCCGGCACGGTCTGCCTGATCATCTGTCTTCTCTTCACTCCCGCGCTGGCGGCCATCATGAGGATCCCCTGGGGGATTCTCACACCGATCATCGTGGTCGCCTGCTTCGTCGGCAGCTACGTGATGCGGAACATCATGTTCGACGTCATCTGCACACTCGCCTTCGGTCTGATCGGGTACGTCATGAAGAAGTTGAAATACTCTCTTGCGCCCATGGCCGTGGCCCTTGTGCTCGGCGACATGACGGAGGTCTTCCTCCGGCAGAGCCTCATCATGAGCGACGGATCCTGGCTCATATTCTTCAATCGTCCCATCGCGGGCGTCTGCATGACGTTCGCCCTCCTGCTGTTCGCGTTCCCGGCATACAAGCTCTACCGGGAGAAGAGGAAGGCCCGCGTCAGCGTCGGGCCGGGATAATCGGGTCGGAACATGGGGGGGGCCGGGGCAGGCCTCCCCCTTTTGTTGACACAGAAAACGGGTGAGATCCGATACCCCCATTATGACACCCAAGCTTAAGATCCTGATTACCGGCGGAGCGGGCTCGTGCGGGAAATGCTGCACTGCCTCGCTTCTGGAACGGGGTCACGAGGTAAGGGTGATCGACAAGGATGTAAAGCCCCTCAAGGCCATCCAGGACAGCCGGCTGACCCTGATCCAGGCGGGCTTGGAGGACCGGGATGCCCTGAAGTCGGCCGTCGAGGGGGTGGACGCCGTCCTCCACCTGGCCTGGTCCTTCTCCGAGGATCCCCTCGAGGTGCTCGAGCAGGACCTCAGGGGCCATATCTACCTTCAGGAAGAGATGGCCTCCCGGAACGTCCGGCACCTGGTCTATACGAGCACGGCGGTGGCATACGGAAAGCCCCAGTACTCCCCCATCGACGAGAGACATCCCCTGGTGGTGGAAGAGGCGNNCGTCTACGTCACCTGGGAAGAGGTGGCGCAAATGGTCAGGGATGCGACCGGTTCCCGCTCGCAGATCCGGTGCATTCCCCGGGAGGAGTGGACGGGCAGCGCGTTTCTGGCCGACCCCTGGGAGTTGTCCGATGCCTCGGCCCGGGAACTTCTGGGGTACAGTCCCATGGAATCTTCCCGGGCGAAAGCGTCCCTGAAGGGAGCGATCTCCCACTGCTGGGCAGCGATGAGCAGGAAACCGTAATCGGCCCGGCCCGGTGCACGATCGGCGGGATCGGATCGGAACGGGGAAAGAGTAAGGACTTCGGAGGGATCGAATGATCGATCTGGGCTGGTTCGGGTACATCGCATGGAATGCGGCATTCTTCTCCGCGCTGATGAGCATCATCGTGATCAACCTGATCCTGTCGGGAGACAATGCGGTCGTCATCGCGCTGGCCGTCAGGAATCTTCCCAAAAAGCAGAGATTGTGGGGGATCATCCTCGGGTCGGGGCTAGCGGTCGTGCTGAGGGTGATCCTGACCTTTTTCGCGGCGCAGCTGCTCCTGATCTCCTTCCTGAAATTTTTCGGGGGGGCGTTGATCCTCTGGATCGCGGTGAAGCTTTTTACGTCGGGACACGAAGAGGAACAGATCGAGGCGGCGGCCGGCCTGTGGCAGGCGGTCAAGGTCATCCTCATCGCCGACCTCGTGATGAGCATCGACAACGTGCTGGCGATCGCCGGCGCCTCGAAAGGGAACATGTTCCTTCTGCTCTTCGGACTGGGCACCAGCATTCCCCTCGTCGTGGGGACCAGCACCCTCCTGTCCATGCTGATGGACAAATACCCGATCATCATCACCATCGGAGCCGCTATTTTAGGCAAGGTCGGCGGCGAGATGATGATCACGGACCCCTGGATCCACAAGACCTTCCATCCCCCGCATTGGATGGATTATGGGATGCAGGCGGTGTGTGCCGTCGGGGTCGTCCTATTGGGCAAATACCTGTTGAAACGCAAGATTGCCAAGGCCGAGAAATTGGTGGAAACGAAGGAGCATGTCCAGGTGGGCAAGGGGGAATAACCATGGCTGTCGTGACGATTGCGAGAACCGGAGGGAGCGGCGGCGAAGAGATCGGCAAGGCCGTCGCCCAAAAACTCGGCTACGAGTACATCGGGAAGAACATGATCCTGAAGGGGGTCGAGATCCACGGGGAGCAGTGGCTGGAATGGGGAAAACAGCTGGATGAGCACGGTCCTTCCCCCTGGGAGCGGTTCGACCGGTCCTTTACCGGTTTCGTGTCCCTCGTGGAAAGCTCCATTTACGGGTACGCCCTGGAGAACAACAAGGTCATCACGGGCCGGGGAGGCAACGTTCTGTTGAAGGACGTTCCTTTCGCGTTGCGGACCTATATCACGGCGCCCGTCGAGGAACGGATCCGGAGGGTCAGCGACCGGGAACACGTGAACATGGAGACGGCCCGGAGAATGATCGAGTTCAGTGATCACGAGAGGTCGTCCTATCTGCATACCGTCTATCACCGGGACGGGGCGAATCCGGAAGACTATGACATGGTGTTCAACACGGGAAGCCTGAGCGTTGACGAGGTGGCCAGACAGATCCTGGACGAAATCCCCGCAAGGGAGAATCAGGCCACGCCGGAGGCCCAGGAGAAATTGCGCCAACTGGCGCTGGCGGCCAGGATCAAGGCGGAGATCCTGACCGATTTCCACGTGTTCATCCCTACGCTGGAAGTCGTCCATGACGGGACGGCGATCGTCCTTCGCGGCGTTGCG
>DOTC01000162.1 GCA_003513855.1 Deltaproteobacteria bacterium
CGGGGGATATCGTCGATCTCGTGCTGCCCGTCGGCATCGATGCGGACCAGGGCGTCGTACCCCCGGTCCCGCGCAAACTGATACGCCGTCTGGAGCGCCCCCCCGATTCCGAGGTTGCAGGGGAGGTCCAGCGTGACGGCCCCGGCGTTCCTGGCCGCGGAGGAGGTGCCGTCCGGAGACCCGTCGTTCACCACGACGACATCGTAGGGGAGTTTCTGCCGAAGCGACGTGACGATCGCACCGATCGACTTCTCCTCCCCATAGGCAGGGATGGCGACGAGGACGCGGGGAGTTTCCCTCTTGTTCTCTACTGCTTGGCCTTGCATAGGGGTTTACTATACCGTCAACTTCGCCCCGTGTTAAAATTTCATTTCGATAGAATCGACAGTCCGGAGGATCGATGAGCGGTTGCAAGTGGAGCCGGAGAAAGTTCCTGAAAGTCGCGGGAGGGACGGCGGGGATCGCCGCGGCGGGCGGTGCAGGACTTTTCACCGGCACCCTGCCGAGCCTTCTGCGGGCCGCGGACGCGCCGGGAAACGGCTCCCGGGTGGCCGTAGCCTCCGGTGCGAACACCGCGGAGAACGTCCGCAGGGCGATCGACGCCGTCGGCGGGATCCGGGCCTTCGTCTCCCGCGGGGACGTGGTGGTCGTAAAACCGAACATCGGGTGGGACCGGACGCCCGAACAGGCGGCGAACACCGACCCCGAAGTGGTGATCGCCGTCGCCGAACTGTGCCTGTCCGCCGGGGCGAAGGAGGTGCGCGTCTTCGACCGCACCTGCAACGAGCCGAGGCGCTGCTACGCCAGCAGCGGCATCCAGCGGATCGTGGAGGAGTTCGCAAAGAAGCACAACGCGGGCGACTCCCTGCGCGTCTACCACGTGGAGGACCGGAAGTTCCAGCGGACAAACATCCCGGGCGCCCTCGTCCTCCGGGAATGGGACCTCTACCGCGACGCCCTCGAAGCCGACAGGATCATCAACGTCCCGGTGGCCAAGCACCACACGCTGGCCAACGTCACCCTCGGGCTCAAAAACATGATGGGGGTGATGGGGGGGAACCGTGGGCAGGTCCATTTCCGCCTGACGGAATGCCTCGTGGACCTGAACCGCAAGATTCCCACCCACCTGGCGGTCATCGACGCCACCCGCATCCTGCTGCGGAACGGCCCCTCGGGGGGGAACCTGGCGGACGTCAAGGAGGTGGGGAAGGTGTTCGCCTCCGCGGACGTCGTGGCGGCGGACGTCGTGGCGGCGGAAAGGCTCTTCGGAATGAAACCGGACGACGTGCCGCACCTGCGGAAGGCGCTGGACGCCGGACTGGGGGTCGCTTCCCGGGCGGGGATCCGCGTGGTGGAGACGTGATGGTTGCAAAGCCCAGGCGCAATCCCGCAATCGTCTGGAGGCTGGAGAAGGGGATGCGGGAGCTTGTCTGGGACAGGGCGCGCAAAGGGGAGGAGTACGAGGACGTCGGCGTCCTCACGCTCGTGCTGGGCGAAACCATCCACCAGCTGAACCTCGTGGGGGCGGAAATCTGGACCCGGATCAACGGGATCAACACGGCGGAGAAGATCGCGGCCGAGATCGCCCCCCTCTTTCAGGCGGATCCTGAGGAGATGCATGCCGACGTCATGGCGTTCCTGACCGATATCGAAGGAAAAGGGTGGGTGACGCTCTCCGAGGGAACCGGCCCCCAGGTACCCCGGTGGACGGCACGATGATCTAAAGGAAAATCGTTGCCGAGGATCCGGGACCGCGGGTTTCGGGGTATAATGCAGAAACATTTCTTTTTCGAAGGGGCAATCACTGGAATTTACCTTGCCGACACGGGTTCGTTGGGACGTCGACTTCCGGAAACGTGTGGGCAGCCCCAAGAGGATCGCCCGGCAGATCCGGGAGATCGCCCCCCAGGTCGTGGAGCTTCGCCTCGAGGGCGACGGGGGGATCGCCCAACTCCCCGCCATCTTCACCGAAATCCATAAATGCCAACCCAGGGTCGAGGCGACGGTCAGACTCACCGCCAAGGCCACCGCAAGCGCCCGCCGGGGATATCCGATCCGGTACATCTGGGCAATCGACGGGAGGCAGGCCTTTTCCCGCTGCATCCCCGAAGACGCACAGGCGGTCTCCTTCACGCCCGACGAGGAGACCATCCTCCTTCTGCCGGAGGTGCTCGAGGATTTCGCGGAAAGCGACGTGGAGGAACTGCACCTGCCCGGGGTCAACGCCGTCCGCGCCCTGGCCGACAAGGGGCATATCCCGGCCCCCCTCCCAGAACAGATCCGGGAGGTAACGGAGACCGTAGCGCGCACCCCGGTTTCCCTGGCCGGAAAGCGGCTTGTCGTCCACGATTTCTTCCTCTGCCGGCTCCTGCGGGACGCCTTCCCGGACGGGGTGGAAAAACCGGTCGGGTTTTCCGGGTGCCAGGCGGGAACCGGGCTCGCCCACGTGGACTGGGACGGCAACGTCTATCCGTGCGACGCCCTCCCCATCCGCCTGGGAAACCTGCTGGAGACGCCGTTCGAACGGATCTGGCGCTCCCCGGCACGCCAGCGCCTCGTCGAGGCGGTCCACGCCGTGCCCGTCGATTGCGACTGGTGCACCGTCACCTCCGGCTGCTTCGGGGGCTGCCGGGGGCTTGCATACCTGGCCTCGAATTCCTGCGAAGCCGGAGATATCGCCGGCTCCGGAGAGGATGCGGAACCCTTGCCCAGGGCCACGTGACGTGTTCTAATCTCTCGTCGGCATTTCACGCAAACACACCATACATGAGGAGAAAAGACGTGAGCAGATCTTTCGTACGGATTGTCCTGTTCCTGGCCGTCGCGTTCGTTGTGTTCGGCGGCCCGGGCTGTTCCGAATCGCAGACGAAGAACGAGACGGTGGCCGAAGTGAACGGCGACGTGATCAAGGCAACCGAGCTGCGGGAATTCCTCGGGGTGCCCGGGGGGGTGGGCCCCGTCGCGGGAGTGCCGACGCAGCGGAAACAGGAGGGCCTCGACCGGCTGATCGCGGGCCGGCTCCTCGCGCAGGAGGCTCGGGCGCAGGGGCTGGACAAGACGGAAGAGTTCCGCGCCGCCATGCAGGACAGCGGGAAGAGCGCCCTGATCACGGCGATCTACCGGAAAGAGGTCGACGCCAAGGGCAGGGTCAGCCAGGACGAAGTCCGGGCGGAGGCGAAGAAGATGAAGGCGGCCGACAACACCCTGACCGATGCGAATGCGGAGATCCGGGCGCAACGCTCGCTGTACGAGGGGAAGGTACGGAAAATCCAGGATGACCTGATCGCCGCCGCCAAGAAGGAGTTTCCCGCGACGATCGACGAGAAGATGGTGGAAAAGATCGCCAAGGGGGAGACGGTTCCCGACAACGCGGTCCTGGCGACCGTCGCCGGGGACAACGTCACCTACGCCGACGTGAACGCACAGCTGCAGCGGATGGCCGGCATGGGGCGCGAGGGGAAAGAAATTGCGCGGAATCCCGTGGCGATCAAGAGGATCCTGACCCGGGAGGTCACCGGGATGTCGCTCGCCGCCTACGCGAAGAAGCAGGGGATCGAGGGGTCCGAGTGGCTCAAGACCACCCGCGAGGATATCGAACGATCGATCCTCGTCGATCTGCTGGCGGCGAAGATCCTGGAGGACGAAGCCGCGGTAGACGACAAGGAGGTCGAGGCGTACTACAAGGAGCACCCCGAGATGTTCGCCCAGCACGGGAAGTCGGTTCCCCTGGCGAAGGTCAAAGAGCAGCTTCGGGGATTCCTGCGGAACGAGAAGCGCAAATCCGCGATGAACGCCTACATCGAGGAGTTGAAGAAGAAGGCGAAGATCACGGTGAACGAGAAAGCGCTCGCCGGGGTGTAGGGGAAGATGACGGGGCGCGGGACCGGGACCGTTCTCCTCCTTGCCGCCGGGATTCTCCTCGCGGTGTGCGGGACGGTCCTGGCACAGGAAAAGGAGGGTCCCCCGGCAGGGAACGGGCCTGGGGTCATCGAGAAAGTTCCGCTCCTTGCGGTCGGGAACGCCGCGCCGGGTTTTCATCTCACGGATGTGACCGGTGCCCCTTATTCTTACGGGGAGAAGGGGAGGAGGAGACCACTCCTGATCGCCTTTTTTTCCGTATTCTGCGAGCCGTGCCGCGCACGGCTGCCGGTCCTTCAAGGGATGCAGGACAAGTATGGGGGCGGCGGTCTGGACGTGGTGGCGGTTTCCCTCGACGGGGAGGTGCTGAACACCACGGTCGCCGGGTTCGCGCAGCAGGAGGGGTACACGTTCCGGGTTCTCCTCGACGAGGTGAGCGGGAAGCGGCTCTTCCGCGTCGCGGACGCGTACCGGGTGACGGAGATCCCCACCCTGTACCTCGTGAACAGGGCGGGAAGAGTCGCCTTCGCCGGGACGGGCCGGGTCGAGGAGGAGTCGCTCGAAAAGGCCGTCCGGGCTGCTCTCCGGTAGAGAAGGGGACGGAACGTGACCGCCTCGCCCCGATTCCTCCTCTTCGATCCCACGGGCGACTCGTGGCCGAAGGTCACCCTTCCCCAGGTGGCGTTCGCGGGGCGGTCCAACGTTGGGAAATCGTCGCTTCTGAACGCCCTGGTCGGGCATTCGCGGCTTGCCCGCGTCGGGAAGACGCCCGGCAGGACGCGCGGGATCGCGTTCTTCGAGATCGAGGGGCGGTTCGTCTTCGCGGATCTTCCGGGGTACGGGTTCGCGAAGGTCTCCCGGGCGGAGCGGGAAGGGTGGAAGACGCTGGTGGAGGGGTATTTTTCCGCCTGCCGGCTGCTGCGCAAGGTCTACATCCTGGTGGATATCCGGAGGGGGCCGGAGGAAGACGAAGAGATGCTCGCGGAATACCTCTCCTCGTGCGGGGTCCCGTACCGGTTCGTGGGCATGAAGGCCGATAAGGTCAAGCCGAGAGAGATCCCCGTTCTCTCCTCGCGGTTTGCCGGGACGCAATGGCTCGCGCTGGGGGGCCCACCGGTACTTGTCTCGGCCAGGACCCGGGAGGGGATCGACCTCCTCTGGCGCGATATCCGGGCGGTTTTTTCCCCTTGAAATCAAGGGGGAAAAGGAATAATATTTTCAAGTTTTATGCCGTCTCACGTCCCACCAGGGTAACCATTTCACTACACGGTCCGCCGGTTCCGCAGGCGGGCGCGGAGGGAACCCGTTGTTCACAATCACAGAAAGCAGAGAGATCGCCAAGAACGTCTTCTTCCAGAAGATCCAGGCGCCCCGCATCGCCAAAAAGAGAAAGGCGGGGCAGTTCCTCGTGCTCCGGAAGGGGGAGATGAGCGAGCGGATCCCCTTGACCATCGTGAATTCGGACCCCGCGGAAGGGACGGTGACCATCATCTACCAGTCGGTCGGGAAATCGACCGCCGAGCTTTCCTGCATGAAGGCCGGGGAGACCCTCCTGGATGTCGTCGGCCCCCTGGGGCTGCCGACGCACATCGAGAACTTCGGCACCGTCGTCGGGATCGGCGGAGGGATCGGGACCGCCCCCCTTCTTCCCATCGCGACGGCCATCAAGGGCGCCGGGAACCGGCTGCTGTCGATCATCGGGGCGAGGACGAAGGAGCTTCTCATTCTCGAGGAGGAGATGAAGGCGATCAGCGATACTCTGATCGTCACCACGGACGACGGCTCGTACGCCCGGAAGGGATTCGTCACCGCGGCCCTCCAGGAGCTGATCGACGCCGGGGAGAAGATCGATTTGTGCATCGCCATCGGGCCGGTACCCATGATGCGGGCGGTGGCCGAGGTGACCAAACCCCACGAGATCAAGACGGTGGTGAGCCTGAACCCCATCATGGTGGACGCCACGGGGATGTGCGGCGCTTGCCGGGTGACCGTCGGCGGCGTGACCAAGTTTGTCTGCGTCGACGGTCCGGAGTTCGACGGGCACGAGGTCGACTTCAAGGAGCTCACGATGCGCAACCGCGGCTACCTCAAGGAGGAGAAGGTGGCGATGGAGCGGTACGAGCACAAGGAGGGCAAGTGCGCGGGCAAAAAGGCCCCGGTGGGCGCCGCGGGACCCGCGCCCGTATCGACGGGAGGGGGACGGTAATGGCCGACGCGAAACCGACCCCCCGCCCCAAGCCGTTCAGCATCCCCCGGCAGCCGATGCCGGAGCAGCCCCCCGAGGTGCGCAGGAGCAACTTCCGGGAAGTCCCCTTCGGGCTGACCCCCGACCTGGCCNNAAGATCAAGGAGGACAACACCCTCCCGGCGGTGTGCGGCCGCGTCTGCCCCCAGGAGGAGCAGTGCGAGATGCCGTGCGTCCTGAGCAAGAGGGGCGAGCCGGTCGCCATCGGCCGCCTGGAGCGGTTCGTCGCGGACTTCGAGCGGGTCACGGGCAATGTAATAGTCCCCGGGGTTGACCCCCCCACGGGCAAGCGGGTGGCGGTCGTCGGTTCGGGCCCCGCGGGGCTGACCGTTGCGGGGGACCTCGTCCAGAAGGGGCACGACGTCACAATCTTTGAAGCGCTGCACAAGCCGGGCGGGGTGCTCATGTACGGCATCCCGGAGTTCCGCCTCCCGAAGGACATCGTGCAGGCGGAGGTCGACTACATCTGCAGCCTCGGCGCCAGGCTCGAGTGCGACGTCGTCATCGGGAAGACGATCACGATCGACGAACTGCTGGAGGAGGAAGGGTTTCACGCCTGCTTCATCGGGACCGGCGCCGGCCTTCCGTACTTCATGAACATCCCGGGCGAGAACCTGATCGGGATCTACTCGGCCAACGAGTACCTGACCCGCTCCAACCTGATGAAGGCGTACCTGTTCCCCGAAGCGGACACCCCGCTGTACCGGGGGAAGCACGTCGCGGTCGTGGGCGGGGGGAACGTCGCGATGGACGCCGCCCGCACCGCCCTGCGGATGGGCGCGGAGAAGGTCTACGTCGTCTATCGGCGGTCGAAGAAGGAGATGCCCGCCAGGATCGAGGAGATCCACCANNTGGGCGAGCCCGACGCGTCGGGCCGACGGCGCCCCGTCCCCGTCAAGGGGTCCGAGTTCCGCCTCCCGGTGGACACCGTCGTCATGTCGATCGGCAACGGCGCCAACCCCCTCGTCCCGGCCACCACCCCGGGGCTCGACACGAACAAGTGGGGGAACATCCTGGCGGACCAGGAGACCGGCAAGACGAGCAAGAAGGGGGTGTTCGCCGGCGGCGACATCGTCATCGGCGCGGCCACCGTCATCCTCGCGATGGGCGCGGGCCGCAAGGCGGCGGACGCGATGCACGAATATCTCAAGACCGGGGTGTGGTAACCGCCTCCCGGAGGCAGGGAGTTCCCTGGCCCCGCCTGTTCGGGCGGGATAGCGATAGATGCTTCACGGGGACAGGGCACGGGCGACCGTGCCCTTTTTCGTTTCCCCTCCTTTTGTCCTTCCTCGCGATGTCCCACCCGCAGGTGGAGGATGCCGGCCCCGGGCGATGCGGGGGGTTCCACGAGGCGGCCTGTGGAGCGAGATTTCCGATCTGGCGAGCGGAACCGGCAGCGAGCGGGCGGAGGTCGCGAGCGTAGCCGAGTGGAATTCCCCGCGAGCCAGGGGGCCGGGGCATCTCCCGCTAGAGGAGTGGGGAATGGCCTGCGACGCGCCCTAGCGCAGCATCTCGAGGAAGGCCTGGATCCGGATCTTCGTCCGCCCGTCGAGGGGGCCCGGCTCGTCCCCTTCCAGGGTGAGCACGGGCACCCCGATCTCCGCCCGCAGGAGGATGTCCTCGATCTGCCGGAAGCAGAACGACTGGACGTAGTGGACGATTCCGCGCACGCCGCGCCGCGCGACTTCCCTCCGGATGTCGGAGAGCCGCTCGAAGAAGGTGTAGGGGTACGTGTACTCCCGGTACTGCTCGGTGAGCGTCCGCGACGGGTGCGGCATCGCGAACTGGCGCTGCACCTCGTTCAGCACCGCCCGCGCCCCCGACTCCTCGAGGAAGGCGTGCAGTCCGGAGGTGATGGGGGGGACGCCGACGAAGGCGACCGGGACCATGTCCCGCCGGGGCTCCCGCTGCCGCGCTTCGGCAAGGAACGCGAGGGCCCTGCGCTCGTACTCCTCCGGGTCCCCCTCGAAGTCCGAGCAGGCGACCAGCCAGAGGTGGTTCTCCTCCCCGGTCACCTTCCCCTCCTCCCAGGTGAGGCGGTCGATCTCGAGGGCCGCCTGACGGACGGCGTCCAGTTTCCGTTTCCACGTCCCCGCCCGCTCGACCGTCGTTCCGAACCGGCGGGCCAGCTTCCGGATCTCGAGGGCGATCGTCCGGTGGTCCCTGTCGTACGGGAAGGAGAAGGGGGTGACCTTNNGCCTGGGTGAAGCTGCAGTCCCCCTGCGCCACGCCGATCACGTCCGTCACGCCGTGCCGGCGCACCACGCCGTAGATCCCCTTGACCCAGCCGCAGCTGTTCCGGGGGAAGCCGTCGGACTCCGCGAGGCGCACGTATTCGGAGGGGCTCGAGGAGGCGATGAAGAGGTTGTTGAGGTCGACGGGAACGTGCCCTCCCGCGAAAAGGACCTCGACCGGGATGGTGGTGGTGAAGCCGACGCGCGAGATGTCAATCTCCCCGGATGAAGAGGAAGTAGATCACGACGACGATGACGACGAAGGAGCCGATGGAGAAGAGCAGAAGGTTCTGGTCCATGGTCGCCTGTCCCTCGGCGACCCTCGAATATTGCGCGACGGCCACCAGGGCAGCCACCGCGAAAAGGGTGAGGGCGAGNNTGACCCGTGGATCGGTCAGGAAATCCATGACCTGCGCGTTGACCAGGAAATCGATGATGCCACTCACCGTTCACCTCCAGGAAAGGGCGTTCGGTTGACAAGAATACGATAGCGTCTTAAGGTAGGAAAATCAAAGAATTAGGAGTAGGCGTGGACCGGCCGGTCGGGGTGTTCGATTCGGGGGTGGGCGGGCTGACCGTCCTGCGGGAGCTTGCGCGTGCGCTTCCCGGGGAGCGGTTCCTGTACCTGGGCGACACGGCCCGGGTCCCCTACGGCACGAAATCCCGGGAGACCGTCACGCGGTATTCCATCGAGATCGCCAACTACCTCATCAC
>DOTC01000209.1 GCA_003513855.1 Deltaproteobacteria bacterium
ACGATGACGTCCCGGATCTCCTCGTGCCGCCGGATGTATCCGAACATCTTGTTCAGCTCGAATTCGGTCTTCGCGGCTTCCCCGAGCGGCCAGATCCTCTTCCGCGTGCAGTGGCGGCAATACATGGAGCAGAAGTTCGTCACCACCATCAGGCAACGGTCCGGGTACCGGTGGGTGAGACCGGGGACCGGCATGTCCTTCTCCTCCTCGAGCGGGTCGTCCTCTCCCACCTCCATCCCGTAATACTCGTCCGGGGAAGGGATCGCCTGGCGCGCGATCGGGTCGTCGGGGTCGTCGAGCCGGATGAGCGACAGATAGTAGGGGGTGATGGACAGATGGTACGTGTCGGTCACGCGTCCCAGGAGGTCCGCCTCCTCGCGGGGGAAGTAGCGGAGCCCGGACAGGTCGCCGATGGAGGTGATGCGGTGAGAGAGCTGCCATCGATAGTCGTTCCACTCTTCCCGCGTCACCCGGGGCCACGGGAGGCCGACGGGGTTGGTGTGGGTCGATATGCTGCCCAACGGGACCGAATCGTTTCCCCGATTCGTCTTCATAGTCCTCCTTGTCTTTTTCTCCATTCGGGGTTGGTTGCCGTGGATCATCGGAGGATTTACCGCCCGCTCGCCTTGATCCAGAGGAAATCGACGGGACGCTTTCCCTTGTTCGAGAACGCGTACTCCTGCTCCGCGCGGAAAAAGAGGCTTTCGCCTTTCCGGGTGATGTAGGTCACCTTTCCCAGGCGGAGGCCCAGCCTTCCGGAAAGGACGAACACGTAGTTCTCCCCTTCGTGCGCGGGCTCGGGCAACGCCTCCCTTCCCGACCGGATCACGGCCCGGTACGACACGATGGTCCGGTAGCGGCTCTTGGGAAGAAGGGTATCGAACGACTGGTATCCCGTGACGTCGGAGGGAAGGGCATCGCTTTTGCGGAAGAGAACCTTCTCCTCGTCGTCCTCGGCGAAAAAGGAGTAGGGNNCGCTCGGCGAGATCGGCCTGGGAGAGGCCGTTGATCTGCCGGAGATGCTTGATCCTCGCCCCGATATCTATCATGGTACTGTTTTTTAAACCCCCCGTTTAGAAATACTACCCAGATATTAAGAAAGCGGATTCCGCTTGTCAATAGAAATCAATTGAATTATCAATGAATTTCCCCCGAAAATATTCTTTCCCTATCCGCTCCGGATTGATTTTCTATACACCATAAAGCCGTGTCCCGTGCGGTTTTGCGCCCTGTCGTTCTCCGCGCGCGCACCGGTTCTCCGGCGTTCGCGTCGCGCGAGAGGAGGTTTTTTTTTGACAACGGGAGGCGAATTGGAGAAAATGATCACCCTCAAGGTGGGGGAGTAGCTCAGTTGGGAGAGCACCACGTTCGCAACGTGGGGGTCGAGGGTTCAATCCCCTTCTCCTCCACCACCTTTCGCCTTCCCGGCGACGGACGGTGCCCGCCGAAGCGTTGTCGAGGGCGGTCGTTCTTCTTTCCGGCTTCGGGTCGCACGTCATCATCCTGTTTCCCTTATCGGTAGGAACGCGATCGTTCTTTGCGCCCGACGCACGCCGGTTCGCTCCCGGTGCGCCCCTCGTGCAGGCGGGGAGACCGGAGGGCGTCTCCCGGGGAACGGCGGGGGCACTTACCCGTCGACCGTTCCTCCGGTAGAATCGTGGAGGTGATGAGTCCGTCTGCCCCATCCCCGGTGTTCGTGGAAGTGGCGGTGCCGCTTCCGATCGATCATCCGTTCACCTACCGCGTTCCATCGGGGCGGGAGGCGTGCGCCCGGATCGGCGTCCGCGTGCTGGTCCCGTTCGGGCGCCGAAGGGTTACCGGGCTGATCACCGGGATTGTGGACGGCTCTTCCCTGGGGGAACGCGAGGCCCGGGAGATCCTTGCGTTTCTGGACGACGAACCCTACATCTCCCCGGCCCATCTCGCGTTTCTTTCCGCCGCCGCGCGCGAATGCCTGGCTCCCATGGGGGAGATGCTTCGGGCGGCTCTCCCCGGCGGGCTCCCGCGGCGGGAGAGCCCGACGTCCCCGAGGACCGAGACGGTGTACGTCGCCCCGGCGGGGTCCCCGGACGCGGCGTTGACGCCCGGGCAGAGGAAGGTGGTCGCGGCCGTTCTCGAGGCGGGGGAGATCTCCTCGTCGGACCTGTCGGCCCTCGTCAAGGGGGGGGCGGGGATCGCCCGCAGGCTGGTCGCAAAGGGGATTCTCGCCGCCTCGGTCCGGGAGAAATCCGTCACGCTTGCCGCCTCCCATTTTCCCGAACCTTCCGGGGCGCTCGTTCCCACACCCCACCAGGAAGCGGCCCTCGCCAGGACCGGCGTCGCCCTCGCGTCCGGCGGGTTCGCCGCATTCGTGCTCCACGGCATCACCGGATCGGGGAAGACCGAGGTCTACCTGAGGGCGATCGAGCAGGCACGGCTGACCGGGAGGCAGTCGGTGTACCTGGTCCCCGAGATTGCGCTCACCCCGCAGCTGCTCGGCCGTGTGCGGGCCCGGTTCGGGGAAGGGGCGGCGGTTCTCCACAGCGGTCTCACGCGGGCCGAGCGCACGCACCAATGGCGCAGGATTCGTGCGGGCGAGGTCTTCCTCTGCATCGGCGCCCGCTCCGCCGTCTTCTCGCCCTTTGCATCCCCGGGGCTGTTCGTCGTCGACGAGGAGCACGACTCCGCCTACAAGCAGGAGGAGGGGATCCGCTACCAGGCACGGGACATCGCCGTGATGCGCGCGAAGATGGAGGGGGCCGTCGTCCTTTTGGGTTCCGCCACCCCCTCTGCGGAGTCCATCCAGCGCACCCGCACGGGGGATGCGACGCTGTTGTCCCTTCCGGAGCGGATCGGAGCGCGCCATCTTCCGGAAATCTCCGTCGTGGATCTGAAAGGACAGTCCGCGCGCCGGGGGGCCGACCGGTATTTTTCCTCCGCGCTCGAGGATGCGGTCGAGGAAACGCTCTCCCGGGGGGAGAAGGCGATGCTGTTCCTGAACCGGCGCGGGTATGCCCCGGTTCTTACCTGCCTGGACTGCGGAACGACCGTCCATTGCCGGAACTGCCAGGTGTCGCTCACCTTCCACAAGCAGGACGGGGTGCTCCTGTGCCACTACTGCAACGCGAAGGAGGCACCCCCCGAGCGGTGCGGTGCCTGTGGAGGGCACAAGGTGGCGCAGGTCGGGATCGGCACCGAGCGGCTGGTTGCGTGGGCCGCCAGGCGGTGGAAGGAGGCCCGGGTCGCGCGCCTCGACTCCGATCTCGGACGGAAGCGGGGTTTCTACGAGGATCTCCTTTCCCGGATGCACAGCGGGGAGGTGGACATCCTCGTGGGGACGCAGATGATCGCCAAGGGCCACGACTTTCCCGAGGTGACGTTCGTGGGGGTGCTGCTGGCCGACCTGTCGCTCTCCTTCCCGGATTTCCGTTCGGCGGAGCGGACCTTCCAGATCCTGACCCAGGTGTCCGGACGGGCGGGCAGGGGGGACAGGCCCGGTACGGTGATCATCCAGACCCTCTCTCCGGAGCACGTCTGCATCCGGAAGGCGGCCGAGCACGACTTCCACGGGTTCATGGAGGCGGAGCTCGCGGAGCGGGAGGCGCTTGGCTACCCGCCGTTCGGCCGGATGCTCCTGCTTCGTCTCTGGGGGCCGAAGCTCGAACGGGTGCAGGCGGCGGCCGAAGAGGTGGCGGAGGCGCTGTCCCGGCCGCTTTCGGAAGCGGGCATCAGCATGCTGGGCCCCGCCCCGTCCCCCATCGCGTTCGTCAAGAGGAAGCACCGCTACCAGATCCTCCTGAAGATGCCCCAGCGGTTTGCTGTGGGGGATCTCTTCCCGGACCTCCTTCGCCCCCTCCGCGATGTCGCGAAGAAGGCCGGCGTCCGGATGGAGGCGGACGTCGACCCATACAACCTCATGGTCTGACCCCGTTTCCTTCCCCAATAGGGGACGTTCTTAAACTTTTTAATGAGAGGGGTCTTTCGGTCGGGGGACCCGCCGTGGCACATGGTTTGCCCCTCCATGGACCAAATTCTCCCCAAGGAGGTCGGGCCATGCGGGTGCATTATCTGTTGAATCAGGGGGCTGCACCGGAGTCGAAGCTTGCGGATGTGGAGATCCACTTTGAGGAAGGGATTCTTTCCGGACTCAAACTGGTCGGATGTTCGGTCTGGAGGTCGAAGAAGGGGGAGGGCCCAACGGTTCTCGTCCCCTCGAGATCCTACGCCACCGCTTCCGGCGTCCGGTACTACGAACTTCTGCGCCCCTCGGAAGAGAAGGGGACGGGAGATGACGCTGGCGGCAAGCTCACCATCCGGAATTTCCGGCAGTATATCCGGGACGAATATCTGAAGATCGCAAGCCTCCCGCAGGAGAGGGAAACGAGGAAGAAGGAATCATCCGCAGGAAGGTAAGGAACGAGGGAAGGGGCGCTCGTGGGGGAGGAAAACCATACCAGTATTTGAGGGTATTCCCCCCCCTCCTTCCCGAATTGGCGAAGGGGGAAACAGATCCCCCTTGAGCGGCTGCTCTTTTCTTTCCAACCGATTGGCAAAAAAGGGGAAAGCGGGTCAGGGCACTCTGGCACCCGAATTGCCGACGGCGATGTGAAACGCCTCCTCCGGGGAGGAGGCAAAGGTTTTTCTCGCCATCCGCAGAAGTCCGAAGAGATTGCCGCCCCGCTCCTTCGCGCGGCGCTCCACCACCTGGCCGATGGGGATTTTGCTCTTCCTGACGTAATCCACGCGATACACGGTGACGTTTTCCACGGGCGCCTCCACACCTTCGTCGATACGTAATTGTTTATAAAACAGAATTCTGGAAATATCAACAAAAAAAACAGGTGCAATTGTGGGGGGTAACGCCCTACAATCGTTCCTTGCACCTTTTTCAGGAAATCGCCGGCATCCGGAGCTACCGATGAAGACCAGAGACATTCATTTCCTCATCATGATGGCCGTGATCATCGGGTTTCTCGTCATTCTCTCCATGACGGGCCGCCAGCGCTTCCTGACACAGACGCCGCCCCACCTTTCGGCCGCCTCCGACGCGGAATGCTTCTCCTGCCACGGAGACGGGAAACAGTTTCCCATGACCGAGGAGCACCCGCTCCGCAAGAAGAACTGCCGCCAGTGCCACCGGTTCAAAAGAAGCTGACCGCCCGTCCGGGGACACCGGGAACTCCCCCCCTCGGTGCGCACGTCTCGGTGGCGGGGGGGCTGATCACCGCGCCGGGCCGGGGTCTCCGGATCGGTGCGGACGTTCTGCAGATCTTCTCCAAGCAGAACACCCGCTGGATGGGAANNACGGTCGCCATCCATTGCGCCTACCTCATCAACCTTGCCTCCGCCAAGGAGGCCGTCCGGACACGCTCCCTCTACGCGCTGGAGGACGAGGCGTCGCGCGCGGCGATGCTCGGCGTTCCGTACCTCGTCATGCACCCCGGTTCGTCCGGGGAGGATCCGGAGGAGACGGGGGAGAGGCGCCTCTCCTCGGCCCTGCGCACGTTCGGAAGGCTCCCCCGGGGGGTCACGCTCCTGCTGGAAAACACGGCGGGACAGGGAAACTCGATCGGCCGGACGGTCGTGCAGCTCCGGCGCCTGATCGAAGCATGCGGGAACCCGCCCGACGTGGCGGTGTGCCTCGACAGCGCGCACCTCTTCGAGGCGGGGTATGATATCGCAGGCGAACGGGGGTGGAAGCAATTGCTGGGGGAGCTCTCCCGCCACGGGATCCTCCCGCTCGTCCGGATGTGGCACCTGAACGACTCGAAGACGTCCCTCGGGAGCCGGGTCGACCGTCATTTCCACATCGGGGAAGGGCAGATCGGGCTACCCGGATTCCGGAGGATCCTGAATCACAGGGACTTCCGCAGGCTTCCCATGGTGCTGGAAACGCCCAAGGACGGGGAGGACGAGTTCGAGCGGGATCGAAAAAACCTGGCCGCGCTCAGAAGCCTGTGCGCCGGCAGGGATCGGGAGCAGTGACCCATGGACTTCGAGGCGATCCGGGGCATGGCCAAGCATCACAAGCAGGTGTTCGGGAGGGACGTAAAGTGCGAGATGTACAGGCTGGGGGAGGGGAAGATCCTGGCCCTCACGCGGATGCACGACGACTACCACGACATGAACCTTGCCATCCTCCTCGACGACGCGTACCGCATCGAGGCGATCGCGGGGAAGATGGACCGGATCCCCTACCCGTGCTGCGAGAAGAAGCCGCTGGAGATGCTCGGGAACCTGACGGGAATCGCCGTTCTCGAGCGGGGGGGGCTCAAAACCGTGAAGGCGCGGGTCCCCAGGAACCTGGGGTGCACCCACGTATACGAAATGCTCGAGTCGACCTTCCGGGCGATCTTCGTCGGCTCCTACAGCATCATCGACCACGATTGGGAGGGAGTGCTCTCCCTGGACCTGGAAGAGAACCGGCAGATCGGCCTGCAGTCGCCGGTCCTCGCCGACACCTGCTACGCCTTCAACCGGGCGTCGGTGGACGAGGAGGTCTTGCGGCGTGCCCGGGAGAAGGTCGAGGAGGCGAAAAGGAAGAGGGAGGCGATCGAGGCGGTCAAGGGCGGAACGTGACACCCCTGCCAGGACGGAAGGAACGAAGGCGTGCAGGGAGAGGTCCGGTGGGAGTCCCCACGGGAGGAGAACCATGGTCTCCGATCGACAGGTGAACCGGCTGGCGGAAATCCTCGTCAGGCACTCGGTCCGGGCGAAACGGGGAGAGATCGTAAGGATCTCGGGAAGCGAGACGTCCCGCCCCCTCGCCCTGGCTGTCTACCGCGAGGTGATCAGGGCGGGGGCGCACCCGCTCCTTTCGATCGGGTTCGAGGACGCGGGGAGGATCTTCTTCGAGGAAGCCTCCGCGGACCAGATCCGTCACCTCCCGCCGACCCGGGTGTACGAGGCGAAGAGGATCGACGCGGACATCATCATCCTGGCGCCGTCGAACACGAGGCAGCTGACCCACATCCCGCCGAAGAGGATGGCCGACAGGAGGAAGGCCCTGCAGCCGATCTCCGAGATCGTTCTGCGCAGGGTCCGGTGGGTCCTGACCAACTTCCCCACCGAGGCTCTCGCCCAGGAGTGCGACCGGTCTCTCGCCGAGTACGAGCGGTTCTACTACCGCGCCGTCCTGCAGGACTGGGGAGGGATGGCGAGGATGCTGGGGCGGGCGAAGAGGATCCTGGAGAAAAGCTCCGTTGTCCGCATCGCGGGGAAGGAGAGCGACCTCACCTTCTCCATCAAGGGACGGAAAGCGATCCCGTGCGCGGGGGAGCACAACATGCCGGACGGGGAGATCTTCACCGGGCCCGTGGAGACCTCGGTCGAGGGGAGAATCTTTTTCGAGTTCCCCGCGATCGCGGGGGGCCGGGAGGTGTCGGGGATCCGGCTGACGTTCCGTGCGGGAAAGGTCGTGGAGGCGACCGCCGAAAAGAACGAGGGGTACCTTCGGGAGATGCTCGCCGCCGACCCCGGGGCCTGCCGGCTGGGGGAGTTCGGCATCGGCGCGAACGCGGGGGTGACCGAATTCACCCGGGACATCCTCCTGGACGAGAAGATGGGGGGGACGATCCACCTGGCCATCGGCCGCTCCTACCCCGAATCGGGGGGAAGGAACCGCTCCGCCGTCCACTGGGACATGATCAAGGACCTCCGGAAGGAAGGAGAGCTTTTCCTGGACGGCAAGCCGGTCCTGCGGACGGGACACCTGTTCGGAAGGATCCCCGCGGGGATGCGGAAACGGGGGTAGTCTCCGTGAACCGCGTCTTCATCGTCGGCTGCGGGTACATCGGACTTCGGGTGGCCCGGCTGTGGGAGGATGAGGGTGCTTCGGTAAGCGCTCTCGCGCGCTCGCCGGAAAGCGCCCGGCCCCTGGAAGAGAGGGGGATCGCCCCGGTGCAGGGGGACCTCGACGAACCGGCGACGCTCGTCGGCCTGCCGATCAAAGGCACATGGGCATACTACCTTGCGCCGCCGCCGGAGCGGGGCGATGCGGACCCGCGGATGCGGGCGTTCCTGGACCGCATTCCGCCCGGGGAGGAGCCGGAAAAGATCGTCTCCATGAGCACGACGGCGGTGTACGGAGACCTGCACGGGGAGTGGGCGACGGAGGAGACTCCGCCGGCCCCCGCCACGGCGCGCGGCAGGCGGCGGCTCGACGCGGAGCGGGCCGTCCTTTCCTGGGGGAGGCAGAGAGGCATCTCCGTGGTGATCCTGCGCGTCGCCGGGATCTACGGGCCGGGAAGGCTTCCCCTCGACAAGGTCCGGAAGCGGACTCCGGTGCTCGCCGGCAGCGAGTCTCCCTGCAGCAACCGGATCCACGCCGACGACCTCGCCCGGGTCTGCGTGGCGGCCGCGAAGCGGGGAAGAGGCGGGGCTGTCTACAACGTGAGCGACGGGCAGCCCGGCACGATCAGCCAGTACTATTGCGCCGTCGCCGACCGCCTCGGGGTTCCCCGCCCTCCCGAGGTGACGATGTCCGAGGCCCGGCGGGTGATGAGCGAAGCGATGCTCTCCTACCTCTCCGAATCGAAACGCGTGGACAACCGGAAGATGCGGGAGGAACTGGGGGTGGAACTTCTCTATCCGGACCTGGATTCGGGCCTTGCCGCGAGCTTCGTGGACGGAGGCTGAAGGGGCGGAAAACCTCCCCGGGAAAACGTTCCTGGGCGCAGCAACGGAAAAAGAGGGTATGGAGTGGTCTCCCTCTCCCGGACTGGCGTATACTTAACAGATTGTGTCGCACAACCTCCGCCCCGGCAATCCGGGGAGGGGACGTTAACTCTTACGGAACCGGGAAAGGAGCATCGATGAAACTCCGTTGGTTGGCGGCGGTGGCCGCCCTGCTTCTGGCAGGTCATGCCGGCGCCGCAGATACGCCCAAGCTTGCGGACCAGAAAGACAAGATCAGCTACAGCATCGGGGTCGACATCGGAAACAACCTGAAGAAGCAGTCGATCGACGTCGATGCCGACCTCCTCGCGAGGGGGGTGAAAGACTCCATGGCCGGCGGGGAAACCCTGCTCTCCGCCGAGGAGGTGCGCGAGACGCTGATCTCCCTCCAGAAGGAATTGAGGGAGAAGGGGCAGGAGCGCATCCGGCAGGCCACGGAGAAGAACAAGAAGGAGGGCGAGGCCTTTCTGACCGAGAACAAGACGAAGGAAGGCGTGGTCTCCCTCCCGAGCGGTTTGCAGTACAAGGTTCTCCAGTCGGGCACCGGCCCTTCCCCGAAGGCAACCGACACGGTGGAGGCGAACTACCGGGGGACCCTGATCGACGGGACGGAATTCGACAGTTCCTACAAGCGGGGGCAGGCGGCGGTCTTCCCGGTCAACGGCGTGATCGCCGG
>DOTC01000058.1 GCA_003513855.1 Deltaproteobacteria bacterium
CCATCCCGATCGCCCCGATGACCCCGTTATGCGGCGGGACGATGATCTTCTTTCCCAGAACGTAGGTGAAGGCCGCCGCAACGGCGTCGTTGTACGCGGTGCCCCCCTGGAAATAGATCGTTTCCCCGATCCTGCGCCCCCGGACCACCCGGTTCAGGTAATTGATGACCACGGAGTAGGCGAGCCCCGCCACGAGGTCCACCCTGGAAGCCCCCCGGTTGAGGTAGGTGTTCAGGTCCTGCTCCATGAAGACGGTGCAGCGCTCTCCCATGCGGAGAGGGGCCCGGGAGGAGAGGGCCATCTCGGCAAACTCCCCCTTGATCCGGATGCCGAGGCGCTCCGCCTGCTCTTCCAGAAAGGATCCCGTTCCCGCGGCGCAGGCGTCGTTCATCGCGAAATCCACCACCACGCCGTTTTCCAGGCTGATGAACTTCGAGTCCTGCCCGCCGATCTCGAAGATGGTGTCCACCGACTGCCCGAAGGTCCTCCCGCTGATGAAGGAGGACCCGGTCTTGTGGGCGGTGATCTCGTCCTGGACGGTGTCCGCCCCGACGAGTTCCCCGATGAGCTCCCGCCCCGACCCCGTCGTCCCGACGCCGCGGATCCGGATTCTCTCCCCGAACTCCTCCCACAGGTCGCGCAAACCCTCCGTCACCACCTGGACCGGACGTCCCTGGGTCCGGACGTAGATCTCCTTGAGGAGGTTCCCCTCGCCGTCGAGGAGGGCGAAATTCGTGCTCACCGACCCCACGTCGATCCCGAGGAAGACCTCCGGACGGTTCTGGAGGGGCGGCGGTTCGGCCACCCGGTCTCTCAGGAACAGGACGTTTTCTGTGCTGAGCGGGGGCCAGGAGGGGAAGGCGTCGCGGTCTTCCCGGGGGCCGCCTGCATAGGGGAGGGGCCCCGTCCCCGGACGCTTCCCGTCCGCCGCCGGGTCTTCCGCGGCCAGCATCGCCGCCCCGACCGCCCCGAGGTGGGCGTACCCCCAGGGGAGCACCACGTCGTCGGGGGAGAACCCGAATACGTCGCGAACGGCGCGCACCACTCCCTCGTTGGCGAAGAGGCCCCCGACGAGCGCCACGCGGGGAACGGGATCCTTTCCCTTGTTGATGCTGCTCTTGAAGTTGCGGGCGACCGCCTCGCACAGCCCCTTCAGGATCTCCTCGGGAGAGTACCCTTTCTGCTGGGCGTGGATCATGTCGCTCTTGGCGAACACCGAGCACCGCCCGGCGATCCGCGCCGAACTGGCCGCCCGCGCAACCATCTCTCCGATCTCCTCCACGGCAAGCCTCATCCGGTTCGCCTGCTGGTCGATGAACGAGCCGGTCCCGGCGGCGCAGTCCCCGTTGTTGTCGTAGTCCCGGATGCGCAGCGGGCCGCCCTCGGNNCAGCGGAAATCGTTCTCGTACCGGGCCTCCAGTTCCTGTGCCATGCGCGCCCCGCTTTTCCCGGTGAACGCAACGCCCCGGATCCGTTCGGCTCCGATCCTGCCGACCCACTCTCCCAGCCGCTCGGGAACTTTCCGGTTCGGGTCCCCGAGGAGGCGGTCGTAGGAGAGGAGATAGGCGTGCGCACCGCCCGGAAGCATCTCCGGATCGGGCGTGAGAAACGCGTTGCGGGTTTCCTCGGGAAGGGGGGGATCCGAGGGCAGGGCGACAAGGGCGAATTTCAAGCTGATCGACCCGACGTCAACACCGATGTGCACCAGGTTCCTCCTTGAAAGAGCCAGAGAGCCTCGATCGCCGGAAAGACACTTGAGGATTCTTTCAAATGCCGTGCCTCCGCAGCATGTCCAGGAAAGACAACAGGATGCGTCCCAACCCTTCAGGCCGTCTGCGCGGGATGGCCGTCCGATGAGATAAGCCGGTTATCCTTTCGGATACCGTGGATTTGCGGAGAAACCCGCGGTATAGTAATCCTTGAGACCACGAGGAGAGGTTCGGGAAATGTTCGGAATCGGATTCCAGGAGATGCTCATCATCCTTGTCGTGGTCCTGATCTTCTTCGGGCCGAAGCGGCTTCCGGACCTCGCCAAGAGCCTCGGGAAGGGGATCGCCGAATTCAAGAAGGCGTCCGACGAGGTTCGAAAGGGGATCGACGAAGCCGTCCAGGAACAGGAAGCGGAAACCGAAGAGGCGGGGACGGTCTCTCCCCCCCCTCCCGGAGACGCGCCCTCTTCCGATCCCCCCCCGTCCGCCGCGAGCGACCCGGAGCCCCCCCCCTCCGCCCCCAAGGGATGAACGGAAAAGGGTTTCCCTCCTAGATGAGCCAGGAACCGGAAACGAACTCCGAGGTCCGACTGCCGCTCACGGAGCACCTGGAGGAACTGCGCCAGCGGCTGATCCGCTCCCTGATCGCAATGGGGATCGGAACCGCCCTGTGCTACAGCCGCGCGGAAACCCTCTACATGGCTCTTCTTGCGCCCCTTACCACACAACTCCCCGGAGACTCCCGCCTCATCTTCACCGAACTCACCGAGGCATTCCTCACCTATTTCAAGCTGGCCCTCTGGGGAGGGTTCGCCCTGGCCAGCCCGGTGATCTTCTACCAGGCGTGGCGGTTCGTCAGCCCCGGCCTTTTCCGGAAAGAGAGAAAGATCCTCTTTCTTTTCTCCGCGTGCTCGACAGCGGCTCTCCTTGCCGGGATGGCGTTCGCATATTTCTTCGCGGTCCCCGCGATCTTTACCTTCTTCCTCGCCTACGGGGGGGCGACCATCGTCGCGATGCCGTCGATGAAGGAGTCCCTTTCGCTGGTCCTGCGGATCCTGCTGCTTTTTGGAGTGATGTTCGAGGTGCCGCTGGTCATGTTCCTCGGTGGGCGGGCGGGAATCCTCTCTCCGGACCTCCTGCGCCGCGGGAGAAAGGTGGCGATCGTCGGCGTGTTTGTCCTGGGCGCGGTCCTTACCCCCCCCGACGCCGTCTCCCAGTTTCTCGTTGCTGTTCCGATCTACGCCCTGTACGAGGCGGGCATCCTCCTGTGCGCCCTTGGAGCCAGGTGGCACAAGGGATCAGATCGGGGTTGAGAGCTCCCTGGATTTCAGTTGCGCAACGTCTCCGGCGAGTCCGACAGCGAGTTTGTTCTTGTGGTGCGTTCTCCCGTATAGGGGGGCATTGTCTAACAGGTCAAGGAACTCCTTGTCGTTCCCGCATCCGCTAATCTCTGCCATTTTCCGTATCGGAAGCCTGAAGGCTTGCATTCTCCCTCTGGATTTTCCTTTCCGCTCGATGGATGCATATGCGGGGTACTCATGGGGGGCAACCTGTACGCCACGACAGCGTGTCCCGCCTCCAATGCCCTACCTCCTCTTACTATGCTACGGAGTCCTGCTCCTTCGACTTTCCAAGACCAACCCTTAGTTTTATTGTTGATAATTTATTTAATATCATTCTACTATGCTTAGATATATAATATAAATTCTATCTTTTTGGAGGTGGATCATGGAAAAAGCTACAACAATTATTATCGGCGCACTGCTCATAGGCATATCAATAGGAGCGCGGTGGTGGCGGAAATGATGTCCTCCATCCTTTCCCGGTTTTTGCCAATGTCCTACCTTCTCTTACCATGCTAAGGAGTCACGCACTTCCGACCTAGGGAAATATCGCCTCATGCCTCCGATATGATTTTCCCCGCGACACTCGCGGCGTGTTTCATCGTCTCGTCCCGTAAATGGCTATACCTTTGCGTCATCAACGGGGACTTGTGGGTCAACATCTTCTGCAAGGTATACAAGTCCACTTCCCCAGAGGATGCCAGCATCGAGGCGAAAACGTGCCTCAACCCGTGGATGCCTCGGAATTCTCGACCAGGGGGCAACCCTGCCGCCTTCTTGATGGCGTTCACGTGCGCATTGATACTCGTCCTCCGCTTCCCCTTGCGGCCTGGAAAGACGTACTCACCGTCCTTGCCCCGTACCTTGCCCTGAAAGATTGCCCTTGCATCGCCCATGGGTATGGTCTGGTCGGTTCCTCCCTTCGGGTCGCGGATGCGGATGAAGCCCCGCTGAAAGTCCAAGTCGCCCCATGTAAGACGGAAAAGCTCCCCGCGCCTCATACCCGTTAGGAGGGCGAGGAGCATGATTTGGCGGGTGTCCTCGTGGAGGTGCGTTCCCTCCCGTAGCACCTTGAGTAACCGCCCCAGTTGCTCCGGTGACAAGTCCTCCGTTGTCTCATTGTTCACCTTCGGCAGGATGATACGGAAGGCGAGTGGCGGACAGAGACTCCGCTTGATGCCGAAGTTGACGATCCTGCGGAGAAGTTCAAGGACGTTCTTCACCGTCTGGGGGGCAAGCGTCTTTCCAAGGTTCATGCGGAGACGGTCAACGTCCAGAGGAACAAGCTCCCCCGGCACCTTGCCACCGAAGGGGGCTTTCAGGTATAGGTCATACCGATACTCGTCGTTCCCTCCCTTCAGGTGGGGTTTCTGCGACAGGTATTCCCGCCATAGCCTGTCGATGGTCCACCGCCCCTCCACCTCCGCCTTGAGCCGTACCTCTGCTGCCCTACGTTCCACGTTTGGAAGTTCCCGTCCTTCCATCCTTGCCGCTCGGAGGTTGTTCGCCAACCGCGCCGTCATACCATCCACGCCTTCTCGCCCCGCCTTCTCGTGGTACCGCTTCCCTTGACGGTAATAGGTGATGTAGTAAATCTTCTCCGCCCTCCCTGTCGCCTTCGATTTCCCTTGGATGAACGTGACACCCGGATTCCTCGTCTTTTCCTCTCGGAATCCCCTTGCCATGTCGGGCCTCCTGTGCATAAAATTGCCCTTAATGTTACTTTGGGTTCCAAACCGGAGAACTTACTCGTGCT
>DOTC01000169.1 GCA_003513855.1 Deltaproteobacteria bacterium
GGCCCCAGATCGACGCCGCGGATCTTTTCCTCGGGATCTTCCACGAAGTCCATTCGATCCCCGCCCGGATCCTCAAGAACTACGGGGTGGACCCCGCCGTGGCCCTTTCCCGCTTTTCGACCCAGCTGCGCAGCCGGGAGGAGAAAGTCGAGGAGTTCCGCAAGCGGTACGAGCTGCCCGCCAACCTGCGGACGTTCGGGGTGAACCTGAACCTTCTCGCGCGGGAGGGAAAGATCCCCCCGATCGTGGGGCGGGACCGGGAGATCGACCGGACGATCGAGTACCTCTGCCACAAGGACCGGAGCAACTCGGTGATGATCATCGGGGACCCCGGCGTCGGGAAGACCGCGCTGGTCGAAGGCCTCGCGATGCGGCTGGAATACGAGCCGCACAGGGTCCCGGAACGCCTGCGGGCCCACCAGATCGTCAACCTGCAGATGAACACGGTGGTGGCGGGCACGGTCTTCCGCGGGATGTTCGAGGACCGCATCGAGAAGGTCATCGCCGAGATCCGGGAGCGCAGGAACCTGATCCTGTTCATCGACGAGGCGCACACCCTGATCGGGGCAGGCTCCGCGATGGGCGTCCCCTCCGACGCCGCCAACATCTTCAAGTCGACGCTCGCGCGCGGGGAAGTCCAGATCATCGGGGCCACCACGGTGACCGAGTTCAAGGAGATCATCCAGGAGGACGAGGCGCTTGCGCGCCGTTTCCGCGTCGTCAGGATCGAGGAGCCGACCGTGGAGGAGACGCGGGAGATCCTCTTCGGGCTGAAGCCGAGGCTCGAGAACAACTACGGCGTGGAGATCACGGACGATGCGATCGATTTCGCCCTTTCCATGTCCAACCGGTATGCGAGGTCGCTGCGGCTGCCCGACAAGGTCATCAACTGGATCGACACGGCCTGCGTCCATGTCGAGATCCGCGGGGACGAGGAGAAGACCGTCCGGAGGGGGGACGTTCTCGGGGTGATCTCCGAGGAGACGAAGACCCCCGAAGACATCGTGCGGCGGGACGTTCTCGACCGGTTCCAGGATCTGGAGGAGAGGATCGCCCGGCGGCTGGTCGGCCAGCACGAGGCGATCCGGGCGGTCGGGAAGGCGCTGCGGCTGAACAAGGGGCCCCTCAAGGAGAACGTCTACCGGCCGGACGGCATTCTGCTGTTCCTCGGTCCCACGGGCGTCGGGAAAACGGAGATGGCGAAGGCCCTCGCCGAGTACCTGTTCGGCGACGAGCACCACATGGTGCGCGTGGACATGTCCGAGTACCGGGACGGGGCCCTGGCCGTGGACAAGCTGATCGGAATGCCGCGCGGCATCGTCGGCTCCGAGAGGGGGGGGATCCTGACCAACCAGGTGAGGGACAATCCCTACACGGTCGTCCTGCTTGACGAGATCGAGAAAGCGGACTCCTACGTGCACAACCTCTTTCTGCAGGTCTTCGACGAGGGGTGGCTCACCGACGGACGCGGGAAGAAGGTCTACTTCTCGGATGCGATCATCATCATGACGAGCAACCTGGGCGCGGAGGAGCTCTCGAAGCTGACGCGCCCCCTCGGGTTTGCGACCGGCGCGGAGGATTTCGAGCCGGTGAAGAAAAGCGTTCTCCGGGCGGTGGAGAACCGGTTCACCCCCGAGTTCATCAACCGCCTGGACGACGTGATCGTCTTCTCCCCGCTCACGTTCGACGAGGTGAAGCGGATCGCGGGGATCTACCTCGAGTCGATCCGGAAGGCGATGGCGGCCTCGGGCAAGACGCTGACCATCTCCGACGCCTCCCTCGACGCGCTGGCCGGGACAGGCTTCAGCGTGAAGTACGGGGCCCGTTTCCTCAAGAGGTTCATCGACGAGAAGGTGAAGATGCCGATCACGCTCAAGTGGAAGAAGTCCGATCGCTTCTTCGTCGAAGAGCAGGGCGGGGAGGTGGTCGTCATCGCGGAGGGGGTGCCGATTTAATGTCCGAACAGGAGAAGAAGGGGTTCAAGGTCGTCGACAAGCGCGGCATGCCGGATGAGGAACGGGAGAAGGAGAAGGCGCCCCCCCCTTCCGGGCCCGCCGTCGACGGAGGGAACCGGGAGGGGCCGGGCAGTGTCCATGGAGAGATACGGCCTGGCAGCGGGCCATCGTCCGTGGGAGTTCCGTCGTTTCTCGATCTCGTGATGTCCCTGCAGATGGGGGCGATGGTCAATCTGGGGATGGTCCAGGACGCCGATGGCCGGCGATCCCCGGTCAATCTCCCGGGCGCCAAGGACTCGATCGACCTCCTCGATGTTCTCAAGGAGAAGACGAAAGGGAATCTGACCGAGGAGGAATCGGGCGTGATCACGGAGGGTCTCTATCACCTCAGGATGGCATACGTGGCGGCTCTGAATGCGGGGGTTTCCGCACCCGGTACGGGACAGGGGCAGAAAGGAAAAAAAGAGTGATCGGAAAAGGGAAGGTCGTCGTACTCTTGGTCGCGGCGGTGGCCGCGGGAGTGATCCTGTCGGCAACGTTGAATCTGTCCCCCCTGACCAGTGCGTTCCGGGGGGAAAGCGGGGAGGAGAAAGGTGGCGCGGAGGGAGCCGTCCCTGCGGGAAAGGTTCTCCCGGTCGAGAACATTCCCGCCCTTGCAAGGGAGGTGTCGCCTTCGGTCGTGAACATCAGCACGACGCAGGTGGTCAGGTCTCGAAGGCCGCAGATGCGGTCCCCCTTCGGGCCGCAGGACCCGTTCGAGGAGTTCTTCCACAACTTCTTCGGGAACATCCCGCAGGAACAGAAGAGGAGGAGCCTCGGGTCCGGGTTCATCGTCTCCGACGACGGGTACATTCTCACGAACAACCACGTGGTCGAGAAGGCCGACGAGATCACCGTGGTCATGCTCGACAAGGAAGAGTTCCGGGCGGAGGTGGTCGGCAACGACCCCAAGACGGACATCGCGCTCATCAAGATCAAGACCGAGAAGAAGCTCCCGTTCGTTCAGCTCGGCGACTCCGGGTCCCTGGAGATCGGCGAATGGGTCGTGGCCATCGGGAACCCTTTCGGCCTCGGCCACACCGTCACGGCGGGGATCGTGAGCGCGAAGGGAAGGGTGATCGGGTCGGGGCCGTACGACGATTTCATCCAGACCGACGCCTCGATC
>DOTC01000069.1 GCA_003513855.1 Deltaproteobacteria bacterium
AAGAAGATGGAGGACCGGTACGAGGAGCTCAAGAAGAAGATCGACGTGAAGAACGACGAAGCGCGGAAGATGAAGGAAGATCTCGACAAGCAGAAGATCCTTCTGGGAAAGGAGAAGCTGAAGGAGAAGGAGGATGCCCTCAACGCGAGAATCGCCGAACTGCGCCAGCTCACCCAGGAGGCGGAGAAGGAGATGCAGACCCGCCAGAGTGAACTGACCCGCGATATCCTCCAGGTCATCGAGGGGCAGGTGAACAAGGTCGTGGAGAAAGAGAAGATCGACCTGGTGCTGGAGAGAACCAGCGGGGTCATTCATTTCGACCCGTCGTTGGACATCACCACCAAGGTGCTCGATCTGGTGAACAAGGAGAAGGCCGGTGGGAAATGAGTTCCCCCTGTCCGACCTCGCGGCCCGGATCGGGGCGCGGGTGGTCGGAGANNCTTGCCGACAACCCGTACTTCGCCTTTGCGTGCGCGGTCGAGGCGTTCCATCCGACGGCGCGCCTTGCGCCGGGGGTGTCCGACAGGGCGGCCGTAGACCCTTCTGCCCGCCTCGGGAAGGGCGTCACGGTCTCGCCGTTTGTATCCGTCGGGGAAGGGGCGGAGATCGGCGACAACACCGTCCTGTTTCCCGGCGTCAGCGTGGGGAAGGGGGTGGGCATCGGCGTGGACTGCCTGATCTATCCCAACGTCGTGATCTACCACGGCACCAGAGTGGGTTCCCGGGTGATCCTGCACGCGGGGTGCGTCATCGGAAGCGACGGCTTCGGGTTTGCCCCGACGCCCGAAGGGTACCGGAAGATCCCCCAGGTGGGTACGGTCGAGATCGAGGACGACGTGGAGATCGGGGCCAACACCACCATCGACAGGGCAACGCTCGGGGTCACCCGGGTCTGCAGGGGGACAAAGCTGGACAACCTCGTCCAGGTCGCGCACAACGTGTTGATCGGCAGCGGCACGGTGATCGCGGCGCAGGCCGGGATCTCGGGGAGCACGCGGATCGGCAGCCGTGTCATGATCGGGGGGCAGGCGGGACTCGCGGGTCACCTCGAGGTGGAGGACGGCATCATGCTTGGGGCGAAGTGCGGCGTACCCGATTCGCTCCGCGCCTCGGATTCCCGGGTCTGGTCGGGGATCCCTGCGATGCCGCATCCCACCTGGCTCAGGATGGCGTCCCTGCTTCCGAAGTTGCCCGAGCTCTTCCGCCGCGTGAAGCGGCTCGAGGAAGGAAAAAACCCGAAGGGGGAAAAGTAACATGTTCAGTACACAGGAGATCATGAAATTGCTGCCCCACCGGTACCCCTTTCTTCTCGTGGACCGCATCGTCGAATTCGAGCCGGGCCGGCGGATCGTCGGGCTCAAGAACGTCACCATCAACGAGCCCTTTTTCCCGGGGCACTTTCCCGAGTACCCCATCATGCCCGGTGTGCTCATCATCGAGGCGTTGGCGCAGGTGGGCGGAATTCTCGCCCTCAAGGCTACGGGCGGAGAGAGGAAAATCGCCCTCTTCGCCGGCATCGACAATTGCAAATTCCGCCGGCCCGTTCTCCCCGGCGACCAGATACGCCTCGAGTGCAACGTGACCGGCCAGAGAGGGCCGGTATGGAAGGTGCGCGGCGAAGCCTCGGTGGACGGTGTCCTCGCGGCGCAGGCCGACCTGACCGCATCCCTGGTCGAACGACCGGTCGAAGGGAACGGGAAAGGAGGGCGGCGATGATCCATCCGACAGCGGTCATCGATCCCGACGCGTCTCTCGGGGAAAGCGTGGAGATCGGCGCGTACGCGGTCGTCGGCCCCCGGGTAACGCTGGGCGACGGGTGCAAGGTCGGCGCGCACGCGATCATCGAATCCCACGTCAGGATCGGGAAAGGCACCCGCGTGTTCTCCTTTGCGTCGGTCGGCACCACCCCCCAGGACCTCAAGTTCCAGGGAGAGGAGACCTGGGTGGAGATCGGCGACGGATGCACCATCCGGGAGTACGTGACGGTGAACCGGGGGACCGTCCCCGGGGGAGGGGTGACGCGCGTCGGAAACGGCGTGCTCCTGATGGCCTATTGCCACATCGCCCACGACTGCCACATCGGCGATCGTGTGATCATGGCCAACGCGGCGATGCTGGCGGGGCACGTCGACATCGGCACGGGGGCGATCATCGGAGGCATCGTGGGCATCCATCAGTTCGTCCGTATCGGCTCGTATGCGATCGTAGGTGCGATGTCCGGCATTCCCCTCGACATCCCTCCGTACGTGACGGCGGTCGTCGCACGCGGCCAGAAAGGACGCGGGCTGTTTGGACTGAACCTCATCGGGTTGAAAAGGAACGGGTTTTCGGAGGAGACGATCGCGGAACTCAAGAAGGCCTACCGGATCCTGTTCCGCTCGGGCCTGCCCAAGGGGGAGGCACTCAGCCGGGCGGAGGCGGAGACGGCGCCTCTTCCCGAAGTCCGGCATCTCCTGGAGTTCGTCAGGACCAGCAAGCGGGGAGTGCAAAGGTAGAGCATGCTCCGGGTTGGCGTCATCGGCGTCGGATACCTCGGCAGGCTGCACGCCCAGAAGATCGCGTCGTTCGACGACGTCGATTTCATCGGGGTCTGCGACACCGACGGGGAGCGGGGAAGATCGGTCGCGGAGGAGTTCGGGACATCCTTCCTCGGGGACACCCGGTCCCTGTTGCAGCAGGTCGATGCGGTCTCCATCGCGGTGCCCACGACCGCCCATTTCCGGGTGGCCAGGGATGCGATGCGGGCGGGGGTCCACGTTCTTCTCGAGAAGCCGATCGCGGCCTCCGTCCGGGAGGGACGGGCCCTGGTGCGGGAAGCTTCCGCACGGCGGCTCGTCTTCCAGATCGGGCATCTCGAACGGTTCAACCCCGCGGTTCTTTCCGCGGCATCCGTGTTGAAGGAGCCGAGGTTCATCGAATGCCATCGGCTCGGCACCTTCGGGGGGCGGGGTACCGACGTGGACGTGGTGCTCGATCTGATGATCCACGACATCGATCTCATCCTGTCCTTCGTTCGGTCGCCTGTCGCCCGGATCAGCGCCGTCGGGGTCCCGGTGATCTCCCCGAACGTCGACATCGCCAACGCCCGTCTCACCTTCGCGAACGGCTGCGTGGCCAACGTGACGGCGAGCCGGGTGTCCATGCGGAAGCAGCGCAAGATCCGGATATTCCAGGAAGATGCCTACGTGTCGATGGACTTCGTGGAGAACAACATCCAGATTTTCCGAAGGATGTTTCCGCAGGGGCCGGAGGGGTTGCCGGAAATCACCGGAGAAATCCTCGAAACGGAAAAGGGGGACCCTCTGCGGGACGAGATCCGTTCTTTCGTGGATTGTGCGAGGACCGGATCCGCTCCACGCGTTTCCGGGGCGGAGGGGCTTGCGGCGCTCGAGGTTGCATTCCGAATCCTCCGGAAGATGAAGCGTCGTTGACAAAGCCCGCAAAGACCCTGTTCATCCTCTGCGGAGAGCCCTCCGGGGAGACGTACGCGGTTCGGGTCGCCCGCGCCTTCCGGAAAAGATTTCCGGAAGCCCCGATGGAGGGGATCGGGAGCGACCGCCTGGAGCGGGAAGGAGTGCGCCTCCTGCTGAACTATTCCGAAATCTCCGTGGTCGGGTTGACCGAAGTGGTCCGCCACCTGCCGGCGATCGCCAGGGCGCTGCGCGCAGCGGTGCGAAGAGTGACGAGGCCTGACGTGGGCGCGCTCCTGCTCATCGACTTTCCGGAGTTCAATTTCCGGGTGGGGAAACAGGCGAACGCCAGGGGAATCCCCGTGATCTATTACGTCCCTCCGCAGCTTTGGGCGTGGAGGGCGGGCCGGGCCCGGGAACTCGCCCGGTTCACCAGTGGTGTGGTTGTTCCCTTTCCCTTCGAGGAACCGATCCTGAAAGAGAACGGNNGGGGAGATCCGGAGACACTTCCCGTTGATGATCGAGGCGGCAAAGACGATCGCGGACCGCTTCCCGGACGTCTGTTTCGCCGTCCCGCTTGCCGAGCCGGGGTTCCGGGAAGCAATTACGGCCGGGTTGACGGGAAACGAACTCCCCCTGACAATAGTGGAAACCGAGAGGTTTTTGATGTTCCGGGGAATGACGACCGCTCTTTCCGCCTCGGGAACGGCGACGCTCGAACTGGCGTTGCTCGGCGTTCCGGCCGTGATCGTCTACCGGACCTCCGCCTTGACCTATCGGATCGGCAAGAGGCTCGCCTCGGTCCCGTGCATCGGTCTGCCCAATCTCGTGGCGGGGCGGAAGTTTCTACCGGAGCTGATCCAGGACGAATGCCGTCCCGAGGCCATGGCTCGCGAGGTCGGGGGCCTTTTGGCCGACGAAAGGAGGCGGGAGGAGCTGGTTGCAACGTGCCGGGGGCTGCGGGGTGTCCTGGCGGGGACGGGTCCGTCGGAGGCGGTCGTGGAGATGATCGCGCAGAATGCGGGTGCGGTATGGGGGTGACGGTCTACCGGCGCATGCTCCTGTATGTCCGTCCTTACGCGACACGGCTCCTGCTCGCGATGCTGTTCATGATCATCGTCTCCTCCTTCCGGGGGGCAATCGCTTTTCTCGTCAAGCCTGCTCTGGACGACATCTTCATCAACAAGGACACAACCCGGCTCGCCGTCATCCCGCTGCTTGTCCTGGGGGTGTACCTGATCAAGGGAGTCTGCGAGTTCGCGCAGAGCTATCTGATGAGCGGTGTGGGGCAGCGGGTCATCCGGGACATCCGCGACCACCTCTACCGCCACATGCAGTCCCTCTCCCTTTCCTTCTACATGAAGCACCCGACCGGCGTGCTGATGTCCCGGGTGACGAACGACGTCGGGCTCATGCAGGGGGCCGTCACGGAGGCGGTCACGGGTCTCATCAAGGACGTCTTTTCCGCGCTTTTCCTCGTGGGTGTCATCTTTTACCGCGACTGGAGACTGGCGCTGGTCGCCCTCGTGGCGTTTCCGCTCGCCTTCTGGCCGATCGCCCGGTTCGGCCGGAAGCTCCGCAAAACGAGCATCCGGACCCAGGAGGTCACCGGGGGGCTGACCTCCCACCTGCAGGAAACGATCAGCGGCGCAAAGCTCGTCAAGTCCTTCGGCGCAGAGGAATACGAGGTGGACCGGTTCGCGACCCGCAACGCAAATCTGTTCCGCCTGAGCATGAAGGTGGTGAAAGTCCAGGCGATGACCTCCCCCCTTTCGGAGATGTTCGCGGGGGTGGGCGCCGCCGCGGTCATCTTCTACGGCGGGTACAGCGTCGTGAACGGGCAGAGCACGCCCGGGAACTTCTTCTCCTTCATGACCGCCCTGTTCATGCTCTACGAACCCGTCAAGAGCCTCTCCCGGATCAACAACGTGATCCAGCAGGGGATCGCCGCCGCCGGTCGCGTGTTTGAAGTCCTTGACACGCTGCCCGATGTCAGGGAACAGATCAACGCGCCCGACCTTGCGGGAGTCGAACACGGGATCGAGTTCGACCACGTGGATTTCCGGTATGCCGAGGATGGAGAGTACATCCTGAAGGACGTCTCCTTCCGGGTTTCTTCCGGCACGCTGGTGGCCATCGTGGGCTCGAGCGGTGCCGGCAAGACCACGCTCGTGGATCTGCTTCCCCGATTCTACGACCCGCAGAACGGGACGATCCGGATCGACGGCGTGGACGTCCGGTCCGTTTCGCTCTCCTCGCTGCGCTCCCGGATCGGCATTGTCAGCCAGCATACGATCCTGTTCAATGACACGGTGAGAAACAACATCGCCTACGGGATACCGGACGCCCCGTTGGAGAAGATCGAGGAGGCGGCGCGCAGGGCGAACGCGCACGGATTCATCAGCCGGCTCCCCGAGGGGTACCTGACGGTTGTGGGCGAGCAGGGACTGAAGCTGTCCGGCGGCGAGAGGCAGCGAGTCGCCATTGCCAGGGCGCTTCTCAAGGACGCCCCGATCCTGATCCTGGACGAGGCCACATCGGCCCTCGACTCCGAGTCGGAAAGCGTGGTCCAGGAGGCGCTCGAACACCTCATGCGGGGGAGGACCACCTTCGTGATCGCCCACAGACTCTCCACGGTGCGGAACGCCGACACGATCCTGGTCGTCGAGGAGGGGCGAATCGTCGAGAGCGGAGCGCACGAGGATCTGCTGGCGCGGGACACGCGGTACCGCTCGTTCTATCTGAAGCAGTTCGAGGAGAAGAAGTCCGGTGCAGAAACCCGGCCCGGCAACGCCTGAAGGGAAGGAGTCGGGGTTCTCCCCGGGCAGCCAGGCGCATTTCCTGTACAATCTGGCCCTCAAGGGCGTCCTGGTCCTGGCGGCCCCCGTCTGGATCCCCTGGGTGGCCCTTGCCGCGAAGCGGAGGAGGAATTTCCCCGACCGCCTCGGGCTTCGCCTCGGTCACATCCCCCCATCGAAGGGAAATCCCCGGGTCTGGATCCACGCGGTCTCGGTGGGGGAAACCCTCTCCTCGGTTCCCCTCGTCCGCGAGCTTAAAAACCGCCTTCCTTCCGTGGACCTCTTCTTCTCCACGGTGACGCTGACGGGGCAGGAGGTTGCCGGGAAGGCACTCGGTGGCATGGTCGAGACGACGTTCTTCTTTCCCTTCGATCTTCCTGGCATCACCGGGAAATTTCTCGACAAGGTCCGCCCGGACGTGGTTGTGATCCTTGAAACGGAGATCTGGCCGAATTTCCTCGGCGAGTGCGCAGGGAGAGGGATTCCCGTGGTCGTCCTGAACGGGAGGATCTCGGATCGCTCTTTTCGCGGGTACGGCCGGGTGCAGTCCTTTTTCCGGAAGGTCCTCGCGGGCGTGACTTCCGTCGCCATGCAGACGGAGGAGGACGCCCGACGAATCATCGCGCTCGGCGTCGACCCGGAGAAGGTTTCGGTCACGGGGAACATGAAGTTCGACGTGGCCCCTCCACCGGAATCCGTGACTCCCTTTCTGTCCTGGCTGCAAGGAGAGAAGGGCAGGGGGGGCGCGTGGGTTGTCGCAGGGTCTACCCACGAGGGGGAGGAGGAAGCGGTGCTGTCCGCGTTCGGCGGTGCGCGGTCGGTGAACCGCTCGATCCGGCTCCTCCTCGCCCCGCGCCACCCGGAGAGGTTCGATGCTGTGGCGGATTTGTGCTGCAGGCGTGGATGGCCGGTTGTGAGAAAGACACGAATATCCGGAGGGGGTGCAGAGCGCTTCCCGGTCGTACTCCTGGACACCGTCGGGGAACTGCTGGCCGCGTATGCCGCGGCGGACATCGCTTTCGTGGGAGGAAGCCTTGCGCCGAAGGGGGGGCACAACATCCTCGAACCGGCGCTGTTCGGCGTCCCTACCATCACAGGGAGCCACATGGAGAATTTTCGGGAAATCTACGAGATCTTTTCGCGGGGGGATGCGGTCATGATGGTCCGGGACGGGGCCGAGCTCACCGGGAGGCTATCGGAGTGGGCGGCCAATCCCTCTCCCTTTGCGGAGATGGGCATTCGCGCCAAGAACCTTCTGGAAACGCTCCGGGGCTCCTCCCGAAGAAACGCCGCCCTGGTTGCCCGCGAGCTGTCGCGGCGCGTGGGGGCGGCGTTGTGATCGGACCGGTTTCCCGATGGAAGAGAATCCTCTACGGTGCCGGGATTCTCCGGTCCCGTTCCCTGCCCCGCCCGGTGGTGAGCGTGGGAAACCTGACCGTGGGAGGCACGGGAAAGACCCCCCACGTGCAGTTCCTCGCCGGGTGGCTTTCCGGCCTCGGCGTGCGGGTCGCCATCCTGAGTCGCGGCTACGGCCGGAAGACCCGGGGCGTGCTGTGGGCATCCCGGGGGACGGAAGATGGGACGTTCCGCGATCGTGGGGCCGCCGAGGCGGACCGGGTGGGGGATGAACCGGCCCTTTTCGCATCGACCCTTCCCGGGGTTCCCGTGCTTGTCGGGGAATCCCGCTTCGCCGCGGGAGTGGAATGCCTCCGGAACATCGAGGTCGATGCATTCCTCCTCGACGACGGATTCCAGCACCTTTCCCTGCGGCGGGACGCCGACATTCTCCTGGTCGACGCCGCAGGCGGGGTGGGGAACCGGCGGACCCTTCCCTTCGGGACGCTCCGGGAACCGTACGACCACGCCCGATTCGCGGACGCCCTGGTCGTCACCCGGTGTGAAACCCTCGAGAGCGGCAGAAAGGTGACCGGAGCCCTCCCGTTTCCGACAGGGAGGCCCGTGGCATTCAGCCGCATCGTCCCTCGCGCCCTGATCGACAGGAACGGGTCGGAAACTCCACTGCCCCCCGGGAAGCGGGAGGTCGTGGCGTTTTCGGGAATCGCGCAAAACGACCGCTTCGAACGTGCCCTTCGGGAATCGGGCTTTCTCGTGCGGAGGTTCTTCGGATTCCGGGACCACCACCCTTACCGCCCGGATGACCTCGAGAAGATCCGTGCCGCTGCCGGCGGCCTGCCCGTCGTAACGACCGAAAAGGACATGGTCCGCCTTCCGGTCGAATGGGCGTTTCCGGTCGAGGCACTCCGCGTGGGNNCTGCGGATCCGGGCAGCCCTGTTTGAACTGGTGATGCTCCTGGTATGGGCGGTGGATGCGAAACACCGGAAGATCGGCCGGATCAACCTGCGAATCGCCTTCCCCGAAATGGGGGACCGGGAAGCGGCCCGGATCGTCCGGCTCTGCTACACGAGGATGGGAACCTCGGCTGCCGAGTTCGTCCACATTCCGAAGATGGACAGGAGCTACGTCGAGAAGCACTTCCGCATCGAGGGGGTCGAACATATCCGCCGGAGCGAGCAGGGGCGTCCCTTGGGCGTGCTTGCGATGACGGCGCACTTCGGGAACTGGGAACTCGCCTCGCATGCATACGGCATCATGCATAAACCCGTGGCGTTCATCGTCCGTCCGCTTGCGGACCCGTCCTGGGACCGGATCGTCACGGAGCGGAGGGAATGCGCCGGGAACCGGGTGATCCGGAAGTTCGACTCCGCGAAGGAGGTGGTGCGGGAGCTTCGTCGGGGGACGATGGTCGGGATCCTGATCGACCAGAACGTGGACCGTCACAAGGGGGTGCTCGTCGACTTGTTCACGAAGAAGGCGTACACGACCGACGGGATCGCCCGGATGGCCCTTTCGCTCCGCACGAACATCCACCCGGGGTTTCTCTTCCGGGATCCGGAGAAAAAGTTCCACCATACCTTGAGGTTCGGGGAGGCGATTCCGATGGACCCGGCCGCGCCCCGGGAGGAGGAGGTGGTCGGCCTCACGCGCAGGTGCAACGTGGAACTGGAGAAGGCGATCCGGAAGGACCCAACGCAATGGCTCTGGTTCCACCGGAGATGGAAGACGAGGCCGCCGGGGGAGCCGGACCTGTATCGGGAGGCCCGGTGAAAGGGATCGTGTTTCTCGACCGGGACGGCACGCTGATCGAGGAGGTGGGGTACCTCTCCGATCCGCGGCGGGTGCGGGAGATCCCGGGGGCGGCGGAATCCCTCCTGCGCCTCATCCGGGGAGGGTTCCTCCTGGCGGTCGTCTCCAACCAGGCGGGGCTGGCGAAAGGGAAATTCGGGGAAGAAGAGGGGGAGGCGGTGCACCGTGCCTTCGTCGAACTGTTCCGTGCGAAGGGCGTCGACTTTGCGGCNNTCGTCGGTGATAAAATGACCGATGTGCTGATGGGCAGCACCCTGCGGGCGAAAACCATCCTTGTGGCGACAGGATACGGGGAATCGGAACGCGTGGAGGGGGAGCGCCGCGGCCTCCGGCCGGACGTGTTTCTCCCCAGCATACGGGAGGCGGCGGAGTGGATCATGACGGGAGGAGAGTAGGGTGAACGGACCGACCTTCCTGCGGGGCGGAACGTGGCGATGCATATATCCGATCGTCTTCGCGGTGCTTTGTCTCCTGGCTACCGGCTGTTACCGCGCGAGCCATGAAACCGGACCGGAGCCTGCTGCGACCAGTGCTCCTTCGGAAAAGGAGACGCCCGGGAAGGAGATGCAGCAGGCGGCGAGCACCGTCTCCCCTCCCCCTCTCCCCGAGCACCATGCTTTGCACGAGGAACCTCCGTTACCGGTCGCGGAGGGATCTTCTCCGGGGACGGTTCCCGCGGAGCGCCGCGCGGAAATTCCCCCTGAGTCCTCCCCCTTGCCGGCAACGATAGCACCTCCGGCGAAGGAGGAGACACCGGCGCCGCCGAAGGCGGAGGGGAAGAAGGCCGGGAGAGAAACAGGAGAGCCGGGGGGGGAACCCGCGGCGGCCGCTCCTCCGCAGACGGGACCGTCTGCACCCGCACTCCCCGCGGATGCGGAGAAAGGCGCCGTCGTCGCCATGCTCCCGCAGGAGCGGGTCTTCCCGCAGGAAGGGCCGGCCTGGGCCCGAAGCAAGGAAGAGCTCGTCTACAAGGTGGACTTTCTAGGGGTCACGATGGGGTACGCCCGGTTCTCCTTCCTGGGGAAGGTGCTCCTGTCCGGCAAGGAGGCGTATCATCTCCGGGTGCGCGCGTGGACCTCCGACATTCTCTCGATGGTCTACCCGATCGACGACACGATCGATTATTATCTGGACGTGCGGACGATTATGCCCCTTCGGCAGGAACGCACGAGGACCAAGAAAGAGGACGACGTGGCGGTCTTCGACCAGGAAAAGGGGACGATCGTCTACCGGAGAAAAAAGGACGGAACGATTGAAAAGACGGTCACCGTCGTGCCCAACGTGTACGATCCCGTCTCCCTCGCATACTACTTCCGGACCCGGGACCCGGAGAGGGAGGAGAAAGGGCAGACGATGTACGCGGGGCGAAAGTTGTGGGAAGTGTCGGCCAAGGTCATGGGCTCCGAACGGATCCGGACGGACCAGGGAGAGTTCGACACGATCATCATCGACCCCGAGCTTCGGAGGGAGGGGAAGATCGAAGACGAGAAGGACATGCGGATGTGGATCACGAGGGACGAACGCCATGTCCCCGTCAGGGTGTATGCGAAGTTCAAGAAGATACGAACCTGGACGCTGGTGGGGGAGCTGCTGCCCGGCCAGCAGGGAGGGTAGACCATGGACGAGGANNGCTACCGCATCGACGACGGGATTCCCATTCTCCTCATCGACGAAGCGACCCCGTATGAGTGACGACGGATTTCTCGCGCGGGCGCTCGGGTACATCGGGAGGTTCCCCTCCTGCAGGCTTCTGGTCGTCGGGGATATCATGCTGGACGAATACGTCTGGGGGAACGTGCGGAGGATCTCCCCCGAGGCTCCGGTGCCGGTCGTCGCCGTCACGCGGGACACGAGAGGGCTCGGAGGGGCGGCCAACGTGGCGCTCAATATCGTTTCCCTGGGGGCAGGGGTGCAGGTCGCCGGCCTCGTGGGGGCCGACCCGGCCGGCCGCGAGATCGTGCGGATGCTCAGGAAGCAGGGCATCGGCGTGGGAGGCGTCGTCATGGACGGGGACCGTCCGACAACGGTGAAGACGCGCGTGATCGCCCACCAGCAGCAGATCGTCCGCGTCGACAGGGAGAAGAGGGAGCCGCCATCCGAGAAGGCACGGGGGACGCTCAGGAGCCGTGTTCTCGCGGCGCTTGACCAGGCGGACGGCGTGGTCCTGTCCGATTACCGGAAGGGTGCCCTTTCCCGCGAGCTTGTGGAGGACGTGACGTCCGCGGCGAGGAAGAGGGGAGTCTTCGTGGCGGTGGACCCGAAGCAGACCGATTTTTCCTTCTACCGGGGATGTACCCTGATCACCCCCAACAAGGCCGAAGCCGAGGCGGCGCTCGGGGGACGGGAGCTGCCGGGGGACCTGGATATCTGGGAAGGGGGAAAGCTGCTCCTCCGGAAAACCGGGGCGAACGCGGTCCTTCTCACCCGGGGGGAGGAGGGGATGAGCCTGGTGGAACGGGGCCGCCGGCCGTTCTTCCACATACCGGCCCAGGGGAGACAGGTGTTCGACGTGACCGGCGCCGGGGACACCGTGATCGGGACCCTCTCGACCGGGCTGGGGGTGGGGGCGCCGCTGCGGGACGCCGCTCTTCTTGCGAACGTGGCCGCCGGTGTCGTCGTGGGAGAGGTGGGAACCGCTCCCATCACCGTGGAAAAGCTGACCCGTGCCCTGCGACTGCAGGAAAGGGAGCGAGAGGTCACCCTCGGGGAGACCGGAGGACCGACGAGGAGGGACGGAAGGCCGTCCTCATCCCGATGAGCCAACGGAGCGCCCCTGCGCCGGCCAGACTGCTGTTCTCCGTGATTTATCGGGAAGAAGAGGATTTCGAAAAAGCACTCCGGAGGATTGCCGAGCGGATGGGGGATATCGCCTGCACCAGCGAGCCGTTCCCCTTCGACAGGACCGAATATTACGGCAGGGAGATGGGGACGCCGCTGGTCCGTCGGTTTGTCATGACGAACGATCCCGTATCGCGGGATGCGCTGGCGACCGTGAAACTCCTGGCCGAGACGATCGAGCAGGAACTCTCGGTCGGCGGGAAGCGCACCGTCAACATCGATCCGGGTCTTCTGGCAGAGGAAAACGTCGTCCTCGCCACGGGGAAGAACTACTCGCACCGGATCTACCTGCGCGACGGGGTGTTCGCGGACCTGACCCTGGTCTTTGAGAAAGGGGAGTACAGGCCGCTGCCGTGGACCTACCCCGATATCGCGTCGCCTGCGATCCGTGCTTTCCTCGGGGGACTCCGCAGGGAAAACCGGAAAGCGAGAAAGCTGCCCACGAAAGGAGATTCGTAGATGTGGATGAGCATGACCGGGTTCGGAAGAGGCGACCATCACGGGGGCGACGTTTCGGTGGTCGCGGAGATCCGGTCCGTCAACCACCGGTTCCTGGACATTCACGTGCGGTGTCCCGCGAAGTTCCTTTCGTGGGAGATGCGCGTGCGGTCGATGGTCCGGCAGGTGCTCAAACGGGGGAAGGTGGACGTGTTTCTCAACATAAGGGAATGGGGAAAGGCGGGCACCGCCGTTCGGGTGAATCACGGGCTCCTTTCCTCGTTTCTCGCCGAGGCGAACCGCGTCCGGGAGGAGTATGCGCTTTCGATGGACCTCTCGTTCAGGGACCTGCTCGGGATTCCCGACATCTTCGTGTTTGCCCCGGAGGGGAACGACCCCGTTGAGGAGCTTTGGGCGCTCGGGGAAGGCGCGGTGCGGGATGCCCTTTCCATGCTCGTCGGGTCGAGGCGGGAGGAAGGGGAGCGGCTTCGCGATGGAATGGAGCGGGCAGTGGGGAAGCTTTCGGCCCTCGCGGAAGAGATATCCGTTCTCGCCGGGGAAAACAAGGAGCTCGCCCGGGCCCGGTTCCGCGAGCGGATCGAGGCCCTTTCGGGGGAGGCGGGGATCGATCCCGCAAGGGTCCAGCAGGAGGCGGCGTTCCTGATCGACCGGCTGGATATCTCCGAGGAAAGCGACCGGCTTCGCTCCCACCTGTCCGGCATGCTGGGGCTGATGGCGGGCGAAGACGAAGCGGTGGGGAAGCGGTTTGATTTCCTTGTCCAGGAAGCGTTCCGGGAACTGAACACGACATCGTCCAAGGCGGCACACGCGGGGATATCGGAGCGGGTGGTCGTCGCGAAAACGGAACTGGAAAAGATCCGGGAACAGATTCAAAACGTGGAGTGACCCATGGAGAAAGGGGACGTGTTCGTCATCTCGGCTCCGTCCGGATCGGGGAAGACCACCATCTGCCGAATGCTTGTCCAACGGCTTGACAACATGGAGCTATCCATCTCCTTTACCACCCGGCCCCGGAAACGGAGTGAGGAGGACGGAAAAGACTATCACTTCATAGACCCGAAAAAGTTTGATATAATGATACGTTCACGGGAGTTGCTTGAATTTGCCTCCGTGTACGGAAACCGGTACGGGACCTCCCGGGAAGCGGTTCGTTCGATCGTGTCCCGCGGGCGGGACGCAGTCCTGGAGATCGACGTCCAGGGTGGGAAGAAGGTGAAGGAGGAACTTCCCGGGGCAGTTCTGGTCGCCGTCTTTCCTCCCGACTGGCGTTCCCTCGAAGAGAGGCTGATCGGGAGAGGAAGGGATACCCCCGAGGAGGTGAGGGACCGGCTCCGTGTCGCCGGGGAAGAGGCGCGGGAACTTCTGTCCTACGATTACCTCGTGGTGAACGACGAACTCGAGGCAGCGGTGACCAGGGTGGAATGGATCGTGCGGGCGACCCGCCTCCGGCGGGAGAGGGCGGCTGTCCGCGTGAAGAAAATCTTCGACGTAAACGGAGAAGGGAAACGATGGCGCGAGTGACGGTTGAGGATTGCCTGGAGCAGGTGGAAAGCCATTTCGAACTGACGGTTGTGGCGGCAAAGAGGGCCAAGCAGCTCCTGGGTGGACAAGGTGCGTCGATCGACACGTCCCATCGCAGGGACAAGCCCACGGTGGTGGCGCTCAGAGAGATTGCCCAGGGGACGGTGCGGGTCAAGCGATAGCCCCGGAGCCCGCGATGCTCCGTCTGAACGACATCGTTGACCGTGTTCTCAACACACGGCCAGCGGCCAACATCGAGCTCATCCAAAAGGCTTACGTTTTCACGGCGAAGGTTCATCACGGCCAGCTGAGGGAATCGGGCGAGCCTTACCTCATTCACCCCCTGAACGTCTCCTACATCCTGGCGGACTGGAATCTGGACGAGGAGACGATTGCAACAGGCCTGCTCCACGACACCGTGGAGGACACGGTCGCCAGCATCGATGAGATCCGGGAGTTGTTCGGGGACTCCGTCGCCCAGATGGTGGACGGGGTTACCAAGATCAGCCGGGTCGTCATCTCCGACGTGGCCGACCAGAAGGCCGAATCCCTCCGGAAGATGATTCTTGCCATGGGGAAGGATATCCGGGTGATCCTCGTCAAGCTTGCGGACCGGATCCATAACGTGAGGACCCTCGATCATCTCTCTCCTGACCGGCAGGTCGCCATCGCGCGCGAAACGCAGGAAATCTACGCTCCGATCGCAAGCCGGCTCGGGATGTCCCGCGTGAAGATGGAGCTTGAGGACAAATGCTTCGAGGTCCTCCACCCGGATGATTTCCGCGAGCTCGTCCGGGCTGCCGACGAGAGAAAGCGCGGCCGTGGGGAACATGTCCAGAAGGTGAACGACCTTCTCGAGGCAAAGATCCGCGAGGCGGGGATCGATGCGGTCGTCACGGGACGATCCAAGCACATCTCGGGGATCTTCAACAAGATGGCAAGACAGGGGATCGATTTCGAGCATGTCTACGACCTTCTCGGGTTCCGCATCATCGCGAAGACGATCCGGGAGTGTTACGAGGTGCTCGGCATCGTGCACAGCCTCTGGCGTCCCGTCCCGGGAAGGTTCAAGGACTATATTGCGATGCCCAAGGCAAACCTCTACCAGTCCCTGCACACCACGGTGTTCGGCCCCAACGCCGAGATGATGGAGATCCAGATCCGTACCGAAGAGATGCACTCCCTGGCGGAGTACGGGGTTGCGGCCCATTGGCGGTACAAGGAGGGGAAACAGGTCACGGACAAGGGCGACCAGATGTTCGTTTGGCTCCGCCAGATCCTCGAGCTGCAGAAGGAGATGAAGGATCCCCGGGAGTTTCTCGACACCGTGAAGGTCGAGCTCTTCCCAGAGGAGGTGTACGTATTTACCCCCCGCGGAGACGTGAAGGAACTGCCGCGCGGGGCGACCCCCATCGATTTCGCCTACGCGATCCATACCGAGGTCGGGAACCAGTGCGTCGGCGCCAAGGTGAACGGGAGAATGGTGCCTCTCAAGGTGTCCTTGAAGAACGGGGACGTGATCGAGATCATCACCAACCCGTCGCACAAGCCGAGCAGGGACTGGCTCAAGATCGCCAAGACCAGCAGGGCGCTCAACAAGATCCGGGGGTTTATCCGGCAGGAGCAGCAGGAGCACAGCCTGACGCTGGGACGCCAGATCCTGGAGCGCGAGCTTCGCAAGTATTCCCTTGGGTTGACAAAAACCATGAAATCCAGGGAATTCGCGGAAATCCTCGAGGAGAACCGGTTCAAAAGTGCCGATGACTACTGCATCGCTCTGGGGTACGGCAAGGTCTCCCTTGTCCCTCTTCTTCGCAGACTCGTCTCGCCGGAGCAACTGCAGGAGAAGGGGAAGGAATCCAGATTCGAGGCCCTCATCAAGCGCGTCACCACGAGGAAACCGAGCGCGGTCATCGTCAAGGGGGTCGACGATATCTTCATACGCCTGGCGAACTGCTGCCATCCCGTGCCCGGGGACCCCATCATCGGATTCATCACGAGAGGGCGGGGGGTGACGATCCATGCGAGGGACTGCCCGAAAGCCCTGGAGACGGATCCCGCCCGGGCGATCGAGGTTGCGTGGGAGGCCGGGACCAAAGCCGCCCATCCCGTGAAGCTGAAGGTCATCTGTGCGGACAAGCCCGGGCTGCTCGCCGACATCTCGAGGACCATCACCGCGAGCGACGTCGACATCCGGCGCGCAGTGGTCATGACGACCCGGGACAAGCGTGCCATCTGCAGCTTCGACGTCGCGGTGAACGACGCGAAGCACCTCTCGTCGCTCATCAAGTCGATCGAGAAGGTCAAGAACGTCTATTCCGTGGAGAGAGGGAAGGGGTGAGAGATGCGGCAAACGGTGCGAACGGAGAATGCTCCAGCGGCCATCGGACCTTACTCCCAGGCCGTCGTCTCGGGAGGGTTTCTGTTCTGCTCGGGGCAGATCCCGCTCGACCCTGCCACGGGGAAGATGGTCGAGGGGGGGATCGAGGAACAGACCGAGCGGGTGCTGCGAAACCTTGCCGCGGTCCTGGAGTCGGGGGGAGGGTCTCTACGGTCCGTCGTCAAAACGACCGTCTACCTTGTTGACCTGTCCGATTTCCGGGCGATGAACGAAGTGTACGGGAGGTTTTTCCCGGAGAACCCGCCGGCCCGCGCGACCGTCCAGGTGGCCAAACTTCCGGCGGGAGCCCTGGTGGAAATCGACGCGGTTGCGTCGATCGAATGAGTCAGAGGGCTTTCGATACCCGCCCGGACTTGATGCACTGCGTGCAGACGGGGAGGCGCCGGACGGTCCCGTTGTCGATCGTCTTCACCCGCTGGACGTTGGGCTTCCAGACCTTCCTGCTCTTGTTGTTCGAGTGGGAGACGCTGTTCCCGAAACTGGGTCCCTTGCCGCAGATCGCGCACTTTGCCATGTCATCCTCCGAAATGAAAACCTTACAAAAATACCACGTATGATGGGCCGGGCGCAAGATCAAATTCGGTTAGGGCCCCCAAGGAAAAAGGCGGGGATGCGCAAGACGCTCGCCGCCCTGATCCTCCTTCTGACCGCCGGGGCGGCGATTCCCCATCTCCTCGGACGGCGTGTGGCTCCGCCGTCCGGAGAGGTTGCCGATGCCGTCCTGGTGTTCACGGGGGGCGAGAACCGGATCGCGGAAGGGTACCGTGCCTGGAAAGAGGGGAAGGGAAAAGAACTCTTCATTCTNNGAGGGGTGGTCGGCGAACACCCTGGAGAACGCCATATCGGCGAAATCGGCGGTGGTCCCCCGGGCGTACCGGAAAGTGATTCTCGTCACCTCCGATTACCACGTTCCGCGGGCGTACCTCACCCTCCGGGAGGTCCTCCCCCCCACAATCTCGATCTCGGTAATCCCGGTGATGTCGGACTGGCGCAGAAAGGGAGCATGGCATCGGCTGCCGCGAATATTTATCGTAGAGGGCTGGAAATATTGGGGATATCGCCTTTTTCTTCCCCGGGAATGAGGGGAGGATTCAGGCGTCCGGGTTCCGGTGGAAGAACTCGGGGATCTTCGGTTCCCCCGGGACCTTGACCATCCTCCCCTCGATCGCGAGCTTCCCCGAAAAGAACAGGCGGATCGCCATCGGATAGATCCGGTGCTCCTGCACGAGAATACGCGCCGCGAGCGTATCCTCCGTGTCGTCGTCGTACACGGGGACGACCGCCTGGACGACGATGGGGCCGGTGTCGACGCCTTCGTCGAGAAAATGCACGGTGCACCCCGAAAAGCGAACCCCGTAGGAGAGTGCCTGCCGGGGGCCATGCGTTCCGGGGAACGACGGGAGAAGAGCGGGGTGGATGTTCAGGATCCGGTTCGGGAACGCGTGAACGAACACCGGGGTGAGAACCCGCATGAACCCGGCGAGACAGACCAGCTCCGCCCCGCTCCCGCGGATGATCTCCACGAGCTTCCCGTCGAACTCCTCCCGGGTCGCAAACGCTTTATGATCCACTACCTCCGTGGGGATTCCGTGCTTCTGCGCCCGGACGAGCCCATACGCGTCTGCCTTGTTGCTGATGACGACCCCAACCCGGCAAGGGATCTCCCCCCTCTCGGAAGCGTCGATGATCGCCTGGAGGTTGGAGCCGCTTCCGGAGATGAGTACCGCAATCGTCGGTTTTTCGGTCATGGCTTCCCTCCCGCAAGCAGGATCCCGGGATCACCGCGTTTTGCCTTCCGGACCTCGCCGATCGCGAAGGCGGGGACGCCTCTCCTCCGGAAGTGCCGCAAAGACCGGTCTGCGTCTCCGGGGCGAACGATCAGGACCATGCCGATCCCCATGTTGAACGTCCTGTACGCTTCGCGCTCAGAGAGCCGCGCCGCTCCGACGAGGGTGGGGAAGACCGGCGGCATGGTCCAGGCTCCCCTTTCGACAATCGCCACCAGACCGGGAGGCAGGGCCCTTGGGATGTTCCCGCTCATCCCTCCCCCCGTGATATGGGCCATCCCGCGGATCCTGATATTGCGGGAAAGGGAGAGTACCGGGCGCACGTAGATCCTCGTCGGACGGAGCAGCTCGTCGGCCACTGTCGTGCCCCACTCCGGAACCCGGGAGATGATTCGCTTCTTCATCCTCTCGAATACGACCTTTCGGGCGAGGGAGAACCCGTTGCTGTGGAGCCCGGAGGAGGAAAGCCCGATCAGGGCGTCTCCCGTACGCACGGCCTTTCCGTCGAGGATCCTTTTCCGCTCGACGACCCCCACGGCGAACCCCGCAAGGTCGAATTCCCCCGCCGCATAGACGGAGGGCATCTCGGCAGTCTCCCCTCCGAGGAGGGCGCATCCTGCCTGCCGGCACCCTTCCGCGATCCCGGAAACGACCTCGGCCCCNNCCCACCGTCCCGAAACGTCTCGCCATCGCCGCGACCTTCACCTTGGTCCCCACGCCGTCCGTGCCCGACACGAGGACGGGGTCGCGGTATTTCGCCGCAGGAAACCGGAAGAATCCCGCAAACCCCCCGATGCCTCCGAGAACCTCCCTGCGGTACGTCGTCCTCACGATCGGGCGGATGAGGGAAACCAGACGTTCCCCCTCGTCGATGTCCACGCCGGCGGAGGCGTAGGTGACTGTTTTCCGCATGGTTTTTTTCCTCTGATGCCCACAGAATGCATTCCCACGGTACTGATTTGCCCGTTGCAATGTCAATGATTTTTCCCCCCGCATTCTGTACAATGATCCGGCTTTTCAGGAAACCCGCAGCGGAGAGGGAATGGCGAAAAAAGTCGGTATCGTGATCCTCGGCGACGAGGTCCTCAAGGCCGAGACCCGGGAAAGCAACATCGCCTACATGCTCCCGCTGCTCAACGAATGGGGTGCTGAGGTGGCGCTGTGCGCCATTCTCCCGGACGACGTGCCCACTGTGGTCCGACACCTGCGATCGTACCTTGCCGAAGTCGATCTGCTGATCCTGACCGGCGGAATCGGCCCGACCCCGGACGACATCACGCGGGAGGCGGTGGCGGCCGCAGCCGGTGTTCCGCTTGTCGTCCACCCGGAAGCGAAGACCTGCCTCGAGGCGTACTACGGGGAACGGATGAACGCAAGCAGAATGGTGATGGCGCAGGTGCCGGACGGGGCGGTTCTCATCCCCAATCCGGTAAGCGGCGCTCCAGGTTTTCTTGCGGCGCGGATGGCCGTCTTTCCCGGGATCCCCCGCCTTCTCCGCGAGATGTTTTTCTGGATCAAGCCCCTTGTCGAAGGGAAAAGAGGGGCGCGGGTGACCTTGTACAGCCAGGCCCCCGAGTCCTCCTACGCGGAGATCATGCGCGAGACGAAAACCGGTTTCCCCGGGGTGAGCATCGGCTCCTATCCCTCCCTGGAGGGGGAGTTCCGGGTACGGGTCGTGTTTCGCGCCGAGGACTTCCCCAGTGCGGCGGCCTCCGCGGACTTTTTCACCGAAAAATTGCGGACGGCTGGCATGGAAATCTCCCGCCGGCAGGAGGAGAGGGGGATGGATGACGAACCGTAGGTCGATTCTCGGCTGCGTTCCGATTGCACTGCTGCTCCTGCTCCTTCCGGCTTCCGTCCCGCGGGCGGGGGGATCGGAAGAGGCGCGGAAGGCAGGGTGGGAGGAGGACACTCCGGGGAGATGGAATTCCCTCCCGGAGAGAACCGTGGATGCGGATGCCGACACATTCCGGGCGAAACTTGTCCTTTCCCCGGGGACGGGCGTGGTCTGGGAGAAGAAGATCAACAGGCCCCTTCAGCCGGGGGATATCCTGTCGATCGAGATGGTTTCCACCGGCACCAACCACAGCTCCCGGGACTACGTCCCGCACGCGGCGCATTTCCCTCTTTCGGTCACTGTCGTGTTCGGCGAGGAATCGATGGAGCTTCCGTGGAAAAGACGGGGTGCGGATTTCTTCCGTGAGGTCTGGCACGGTTTTTCTCCCGGGGGTATCCGGCTGACCTTTGCCTTCGGAAACAGGGCGCCGGAGGGGTCGATGTACCGCCTGGGAGAGGAGGAGACTGTCTTCCTCGTGGGCGGCGAGGCGGAACTGGGAAAAAGAATCACCGAATCCAGGAAGATCAAGGAAGACTTCCGGGCGGCATACGGCAGGGATCCGAAGGGGCCCGTTACAGGCATTCTCGTTTCGGCGGAGAGGCCGTCCGGCGAGGACGGTTCGATCGAGGGGGAGATACTCCTCACATCGCCGCTTCTGCGCTGACGCCTTGACGGACGCCCCGTCAGCCGGCGCCGTTCTTTCCGATTTGGAATCCGGAATCCGACTTCGTAAACCTCACTGGTTTCTTCCCCACTCCCAAGGATCGCAGTATGATATCGGGATCATGGCACGAAAGGAGGGGCCAGTGCGTGCTTTTCTCAGGATGGCTGCTGTTCTTGCTGTTTCCTGCGGGATCGTCTCCGGTGCCTCTGCCGCCCCGAAAGGAGGGAACCCCGTGGTCCTGCTGGAAACAAGCATGGGAAACATCAAGGTCGAACTGTACCCGGAGAAGGCGCCGATCAGCGTGCGGAACTTCCTCGCCTACGTGAAGGAGGGACATTACGACGGACTGATCTTTCACCGGGTGATCCGGGATTTCATGGTCCAGGGAGGGGGATTCACCAAGGATATGAAAGAGAGGCGCCCCGCACACCCTCCTATCAAGAACGAGGCCGGAAACGGGCTTCGGAACGATCGGGGAACGATCGCGATGGCCCGGACCGGAGTTGTCGACTCCGCCACTGCGCAATTCTTCATCAATGTGGTGAACAACGATTTCCTGAACCATGTCGACGAGACGCCGCGCGGGTTCGGGTACGCCGTATTCGGCAAGGTGATCGAAGGGATGGAAGTGGTGGAGAAGATCCGTGCCGTTCCCACGGGCCGCGTAACGATGTTCCAGGACGTTCCCCTGGCGGCCGTCACGATTCTCCGGGCGACGGTCGCCGAACCATAGCAGGGGAAAACGCCCATCCTCGTGGGATACGGACCAGGCGCAGTCCCGATGGGAAGAGCGGGACGGAATGAGGACCGCCCACGTGCTGGAAGAAATGTCCCTGACGGTGAGGGAAAGAGAAAGCGGGATCCGGCTGGACCGTTTCCTCCGGATTCGCTTTCCGGGCTTGCCGGCCCGAAGCGTTCGTTTCGCGATCGAGGCGGGCGAAGTGAGGGTGGAGGGGGGAAGGGCGCAAAAAGGGCGTCTTCTTTCGGCGGGGGAGAGGGTGGTCGTTCGACGGATCGCCGAAGCACGGGACTGGATGCCCGAGCCGGGCGACCTCCCAGGGGCCTCGGTGCTTTTCGCAGACGATGCGGTAGCGGTGCTGGATAAGCCGCCCGACGTGCACACGGAGCCCCACCGGCCGGGGGAAAGAGGAACGCTTGCCGGGTATCTGCGCCGGGAATTCCCCTCCGTGGTGGAGTTCTCCTCCTCCTTGCCCGGTCTGTCCCTCCTGACAAGGCTGGACTACGCAACGAGCGGAGCCGTTCCCGCGGCGCTGACGAAGGATGCGCTGGAGTTTCTCTCGCGGGAGCGGGAGAGCGGTGAGATCCGGAAAACGTATTACTGTCTGGTTTGCGGTTGTCTCGACGAAAGCAGGACGCTGTCCTTCCGGATCGACTCCGGGGGAGGGGAAACGGTCAGGGTGAGAACGGAGACCCCTGACCCGGATTCGAGGCGCTGGACGACCGTGACGCCCGTGGGGGGGGACGGATCCTTCACACTCGTGCGGGCGGAGATTTCCCGGGGAAAGCGACACCAGATCCGGGCGCACCTCGCGGCGGCCGGCTTTCCGGTCGTGGGGGACAGGAGATACTCGGCGGTTCCGCCGGAGGGAGCGGGAAAAAGGAGGCTCATGCTGCATGCCGCGGAGGTGACCTTTCTCCACCCCGTAACAAGGAAACAGGTGATGGTGGTTTCCCCGCTGCCCGGGGAATTCGGCCTTATTTGATCGATTCGAGGCGGGATTCGGATTCTTTGAGCCGTTCCTTGTCGCCGGGAAGTTCGGCCAGATACTTGTCGTACAGGTCCAGGTCCGCCTGATCGACAAGCCGGTTCCGGAGGGGGTTAACGGCGAGCGACCGTTTGTCGTCGACTTCGCGGATGTGCTTCTCCTTCGCGGCGATCTTTGCCTTCTGCTGCTCCACCTGCGAGGCCAGCTCCTCCTTTTTCCGGGAAGTATCCCGCGCGGTCTCCTCCTCCTTGGAAAGCCCACCCATGGAGGGGCCAGGTGGCTCTCCACCCGGGGGAGGGGTGGTCTGCATAGGGGAGATGACAGAGGGAGCTTCGCGGATCAGCTGGGTTGCCTTCTTCCTGTACGGCGTCGGGATGGTCGAGATGTCGTCCGTGAAGTGCAACGTCCCCTGGCTGTCTTCCCATTGATAGATGTCGGCCCTGGAGGGGCTGGGGGAAAAGGGAAGAAGGAGGCAGGCAAAGGCTCCCGCCAGCACGGTGAGAGGAAACCGCCGGGGACGAACGAACCGGGGCCGGGATGGTTCCTGTATCCTCACCGGACCATGCCTGCGGTTAGTATGATCGCGATCGGACCGGACACGAGGAAGCCGATCGGAACGATGTCAGACGCATCCATGGTCCGATCTTACAACAGGGTGTCAGGGGAAGGCAACGAGGGGGGTGATCGATTCGACTTGTTTCGGAGGAACGCCGTGACTATCCTTTGAGATATCGAATGCTCTCGTGAAGACATTTCCCCTATAAAACAGGATCTCCGGTTTCAGGAACTGTAAAAGAACATTGTTTAAAAATTGGGACCGGATTGCGATATTCTACTTCAATTACCACTGAGGGAGATTTTCGGGTGCCGCTGCTCAGGATCGACGATATTCACTTGGCGTTCGGGGGGGTGAAGGCGATCAACGGGGTCTCGATCGATGTGGGTCGGGGGCGGATCCACGCGATCATCGGGCCAAACGGCGCCGGGAAGACCTCGGTGTTCAACTGCATCTCNNTTCCTTCTGGGGGGGATCTATCTCGGGCCCGCCCGCAAGGAGGAGATCGAGAACCGGAAGATCGTCGAGGACATCATCGATTTCCTCGAAATCGAGAAAATCCGGAAGAAGCCCGTCGGGACGCTTCCGTACGGCCTGCGGAAACGGGTCGAACTCGCCCGCGCCCTCTCTCTCAGACCCAAGCTCCTCCTGCTCGACGAACCGATGGCCGGGATGAACCTCGAGGAGAAGGAGGACATGGCCCGGTTCATCCTCGACATCAACGAGGAATGGGGGGTCACGATCCTCCTGATCGAGCACGACCTGGGTGTCGTGATGGACATCAGCCACCGGGTGAGCGTGCTCGACTTCGGCGTCAAGATATCGGAGGGAGAGCCGGGGGAAGTGGCGAGCGACCCGCATGTGATCCGCGCCTACATCGGCGAGGATGACGACTTCTTACGGAAGCTCGAGGCCCGGTGACGAGGATGAAAGAAAACCTGCCGCACTACGATACATTTCCGAAGCTTCTCGAAAGGAACGCGGAGAAGTATGGAGACCGGAAGATCGCCATGCGCGAGAAGGAGTTCGGAATCTGGCAGGAGTTCACCTGGAAGGAGTACTACGACCACGTGAAGTACTTCTCCCTGGGATTGGTCTCCCTGGGGCTCTCCCCCGGGGACAAAGTCGCGATCATCGGGGACAACCGGCCGGAGTGGGTGTGGGCCGAGGTGGCCGCCCAGGCGGCCGGTGCCGTGCCGCTGGGCCTGTACCAGGACTCGACCCTGAAGGAGGTCTCCTACGTCATCGATCACTCCGACTCCACGTTCGTGGTGGCCGAGGACCAGGAACAGGTGGACAAGATCCTCGGAATGAAGGAGCAGCTGCCGAAGGTTCGGTACGTGGTGTACACCGACCCCCGGGGGATGCGGGGGTACAAGGAGCCCTGCCTGATCGACTTTAAGGAGGTGGAGAACTGCGGCCGGGAGCTGGAGGAGCGCGACCCGGAACTCTACCCGAAAAAGGTCACTGCGGGGAAGATGGAAGACATCGCACTCATCTGCTACACCTCCGGGACGACCGGGTCCCCGAAGGGCGCGATGCTCTCTTTCCGGAACCTCCTCACGATGGCCGCGAATCTGATGGAAGTCGACCCGAAGTTCGAGACCGACGAGTTCGTCTCCTTCCTCCCCCTGGCCTGGATCGGGGAGCAGATGATGTGCCTGTCCAGCGCGCTTCTCACCGGCTTCACGGTCAATTTCCCCGAGAAGCCCGAGACGGTCCAGGAAAACATCCGGGAGATCGGTCCGAACATCATGTTCTCCCCGCCGCGGATCTGGGAGAACATGACATCCACCGTCCAGGTGAAGGTCATGGACGCCTCCCGGCTCAAGCGGACGATGTACAACTGGGCTCTCCCCGTCGGGTACGAGTACGCGGATACCATCTTCCGAAAGCAGAATCCGGGTCCCCTTCTCAAACTGAAGCACCGGCTGGCGTACTACCTCGTGTTCCGGGCCCTGAAGGACCGACTCGGCCTCCTCGGCATCCGCACCGCCTCCACGGGCGGCGCGGCCCTTGGGCCCGACGTCTTCAAGTTCTTCACCGCGATGGGGGTGAACCTCAAGCAGATCTACGGGCAGACCGAGATCTCCGGCATCTCCTGCATCCACCGGGAGGGCGACATCAACTTCGACTCCGTGGGCAAGCCCATCCCCGAGACCGAGATCCGGATCTCGGAGACCGGCGAGATCCTCTCCCGGAGCCCCTCGGTGTTTCTCGGGTACTACAAGAGCCCCGAAGAGACCGAGAAGACCCTCGCGGGCGGCTGGCTCCACTCCGGGGACGCCGGGTACTTCACCGGGGACGGGCAACTCATCGTCATCGATCGCGTAAAGGATGTCATGCACCTTACCGACGGGACGAGGTTCTCCCCCCAGTTCATCGAGAACAAGCTCAAGTTCTCCCCCTACATCAAGGAGTGCGTCTGTCTGGAGCACGAGCGGGACTTCATCGCCTCGATGATCTGCATCGACTACCCCAATGTCGGAAAGTGGGCGGAGAGCCGGAGGATCAACTACACAACCTACACCGACCTGGCGGGGAAGCCCGAGGTTCTGGAGCTTGTAGCGAAGGAAGTGGAAAAAGTGAACGTCACGCTTCCCGAAACCACCCGGATCCAGCGGTTCCTGCTCCTGTATAAGGAACTCGACGCGGACGACGACGAGCTGACCCGCACGAGGAAGGTCCGGCGCGCCTTCGTGGGGGAGAGGTACCGGCACGTGATCGAGGGGATATACGCCGGGGCGGCATCGATCCCGATCGACGCTGTAATCAAATACCAGGATGGCAAGACGTCGCAGATCAGTACGACGCTCGCCATCCGGGATTTATAGGGGGGAAGGATGACGTTCCAGTACTTGCTGCAGCTGGTGATCAGCGGTCTGGTCATCGGCAGCATCTACTCGGCGGTCGCCTTGGGTTTCGTCATCATCTACAAGGCGACCCGCGTGGTGAACTTCGCCCAGGGGGAGCTGCTGATGGTGGGCGCCTACGTCTGCTTCGCCTTCCTCGTGCAGATGCACGTCCCGTTCTGGGCCGCGCTTCTGCTCACCATCCTGTTCGGGATGGTCCTGGCGCTCTTCGTCGAGAGACTGATCCTGCGCCCCATGATCGGAGAGCCGACCATCTCCATCATCATGGTCACGATCGGCCTTTCCCTCGTGCTCCGGTCGCTCGTTGCGGCCGTCTGGGGGACCGAGATCCTCGTCTACGAGCCGAAGCTGTTCCCCCAGGAGATGGTCGAGATCGCGGGGCTGCCCATCTCCCTCGAGTTCGTGTGGTGCTTCGTTCTCTCCGTCGTCCTCCTGGTGGTCTTTTCGGTCTTCTTCAAGTACTCCAAGGCCGGGGTCGCGATGCGCGCGGCCGCCTTCAACCAGCAGGTCGCCCAGTCGATGGGGATCTCGGTGAAGCATATCTTCGCCCTGTCCTGGGTGATCTCGGCGGTCGTATCGGGGATCGGGGGGGTGCTGATCGGCAACATCAACGGGATCAACAGTTCGCTCTACCACTTCGGGCTGAAGGTATTCCCGGCGACGATTCTCGGCGGCCTGGACTCCATTCTCGGGGCCGCCCTCGGGGGAATGATCATCGGGATCCTGGAGAACCTCTCCGACGGGTTCTGCAAGACGTACCTGAACTTGAGCGGCGTCAAGGAGGTCGCGCCGTACATCTTCCTGGTCATCATCCTGATGATCAAGCCCTACGGCCTCTTTGGCACGAAGGAAATCGAGAGGGTCTGACATGCACTACTGCGGGGATTTTCGGACAACCTACCGGAAGGACATGGAGATCTTCCAGACTCCGTTCGTAAAGGTCTGCCTGGCGGCGTTCCTCGGCTTTCTCCTCGTCCTGCCGGTCCTCAAGCTCAAAGGGGAGTATCTCCTGAAGGGGGCATACCTCTGGATCCTCCTCCAGATCCTCATCGCATCCATTGGCGCGGTCGGCATCAACATCCTGACGGGGTATACGGGGCAGATCTCCCTCGGCCAGGGGGCATTCCTAGGGGTCGGGGCGTACACGTCAGCCTACATCACGGCCAAGCTCGGCCTCTCGTTCTGGGTGGGGATTCCCGCGGCTGGCCTGGTCACGGCGATGGCGGGGATGGTCTTCGGCATCCCGTCCCTCCGTCTGAAGGGGCTCTACCTCGCGATCGCGACGCTGGCATCCCAGTTCATCCTCGAGTGGATCTTCCTCCGGTGGGAATCGGTGACGGGGGGGAGCTACGGGATCACGATCCCCCGCCCCTCGATCGCGGGGTACACGTTCTCCACGGACCGGTCCTACTACTACATCGTGTTCGCCGTGGCGATCGTCATGATCCTGTTCGCCGCCAATCTGATGCGCACCCGGACCGGAAGGGCCTTCATGGCCGTGCGGGACCACTACATCTCCGCGGAGATCATGGGGATCAACCTGTTTAAATACCGCCTTTTGTCCTTCGGGATCTCGTCGTTCTACGCGGGGGTCGCGGGCGCCCTGTTCGGCCACTCCCTGAAGTACGTATCCTCCGAGCAGTTCAACATCGAGGTGTCGATCATCTACCTCGCGATGATCATCATCGGGGGTCTGGGGAGTATCATCGGCTCCATCTTCGGCGCGGTCTTCATGATCCTCCTGCCGAAGCTTCTCTCAGTGGTGACCGAGGCAGTGGCCGCCGACTACGCGAACATCGCCAAACTGGCGATCTCCTTCGAGCACGGGATCTTCGGCCTGATCATCATCCTGTTCCTCATCTTCGAGCCGGACGGGCTTGCCCACCGCTGGAAGATGGTCAAGGCGTACTGGAAGCTCTATCCGTTTTCGTACTGAGGTTGAATCTATGGGCACGCAGCGCGTCTAAGCAGCCCAGCCATTTCGAGGGAAAGGAGGTCGAGACGCGGGGGAACCGGGGAAAATCATCGAAGAGGAAACGGTTCGGGCTTGTCAACGAAGGGAAACCCTGAAACGGAAATATTCCAAGGAGGAGAGAATGGGGAGGAAAATGATTCGCATGGCGGCAGTTGCCGCGTGCACGATGTTTCTTTTCGCGGGATTTGCGCTGGCAGCGGACATCAAGGTGGGGCACCTCGCCGATCTCACAGGCCCGACGTCGTCGGTCGGCAATCCATACGCCAAGGGGGTGCAGGATTACAAGAACTACGTCAACGCTCACGGCGGGATCAACGGCAAGCAGATCGACATGCAGATGTTCGACTACGCGTATGACAAGAACAAGGCGATCAACCAGTACAAGAAATACGTCGAGGATAAAGTGGTGGCGATCCAGGGTTGGGGAACGGGTGACACCGAGGCCCTGACCGGGTTTCTCGCCGCGGACAAGATTCCCTATCTGTCCGCCTCGTACTCGGCCCACCTGACAGACCCCAAGGACGCTCCGTACAACTTCTTCATCGCGGCGGACTATACCACCCAGCTGCGGGCGGGCTTGAAGTACATCAAGGACAACTGGAAGGGGAAGGGGACCCCCAAGCTCGTCTTCATCTATCCGAACCACCCGTACGGGATCGCCCCGATCAAGGGAGGGAAGGAGTATGCCAAGGAGGTTGGGTTCGTCGGGTCCGCCATACTGGGCGACGAGGAGGTGGGACTCAAGGCGATCGAGGCGAACTCCCAGATGCTCTCCGTGAAGAACAAGGGCGCCGACTTCGGTTGGATCGGCGGCACCACCCCTTCGGCTGCGGTCATCATCAAGGATGCCAAGAAGCTCGGCCTCAAGACGAAGTTCCTCGTGAACATCTGGGGGAACGACGAAGACCTGATCAAGATCGCGGGCGACGCCGCCGATGGCGTTCTCGGCCTCCAGGCCGCGGCGGTATATGGCGACAAGGTCCCCGGAATGAAGCTCATCCAGGAGGTCACCAAGAACGAGCATCAGAATACGCACTACATCCGGGGCTGGGTCTCGATGATGGTGCTGTGCGAGGCGTTGAAGATCGCCGACAAGAAGGGCGAACTGACCGGACCGGGCGTGAAGGCGGCCCTCGAGACGTTCAAGGATTTCGATACGGGCGGGCTGACCTCCAAGATCACGTTCACCCCGAGCGACCACCGGCCGAACATGTCGGCCAAGATCTACGAGTACCAAAAGGGGAAGCTCGTTTACAAGACGACGATCGAGCTTCCGCGCAAGGCGGAATGGCTCGGACTGTAAACGAAACGGGGAGGAGGAGACGGGGGAGGGGGGGCATTCCCCCTTCCCCCTGTAAAAAAACCAAACTGGCAGGGGACCGATGCTCCAGGTGAACAACATCGAGGTGATCTACTCGGACGTGATCCTCGTCCTCAAAGGACTCTCCCTGGTCGTTCCCCAGGGACAAATCGTAGCCCTGTTGGGAAGCAACGGAGCCGGGAAGAGCACGACGCTCAAGGCGATCTCCGGGTTGTTGAAATCGGAAGAGGGGGAGGTCACCGACGGGGAGGTCCTTTTCGAAGGGGAGAAGATCAACGGAAGGGACCCCGAGGAGATCGTCTCACGGGGAATCTTCCAGGTGATGGAAGGGCGACGGGTGTTCGAGGACCTGACCGTGGAAGAGAACCTCCGCTGCGGTGCGTACACGCGGAAAGACGGGAAAAACATAAGAGGGGATTACGACCGGGTCTACACGTACTTTCCGCTGATCAAGGAGCGGCGGAAGCAGCTGGCGGGGTATCTGTCCGGGGGTGAGCAGCAGATGTTGGCAATAGGACGCGCCCTCATGGCACGACCGAAGCTGATGCTTCTCGATGAGCCGTCGCTGGGGCTTTCCCCCCTTCTGGTCAAGGAGATTTTCGGGATCATCAAGGAGATCAACGAGAAGGAGAGGACGACGATCCTCCTTGTGGAGCAGAACGCGCGCGTCGCTCTCTCGATCTCCTCTTACGGGTACATCATGGAGAACGGGAAGGTGGTCCTGGACGGCGAGACCGAAAAGCTCGCCAACAACGAGGACGTCAAGGAGTTCTACCTGGGGATGACCGAAGTGGGCACGCGGAAATCGTACAAGGATACCAAGCACTACAAGAGGCGCAAGCGCTGGCTTTCTTAACATACCGGGGACGTTCTTAAACTTTTTAATGTGCAAGGAACGTCCCCTATTGTGAAAGTTTCATGGGAAAAAGGAGGGGTTCTTGATCGATAGGAAGCGCGGGTTCTATGACGAGGCGCAGGAGACGATGCCTCCGGGGGAGCGGGAAGCGTTCCGGAGGGCGATTCTCTGCAATGCGGTGAAGCATGCCTACGAAAACGCACCGGCGACCAGAAAAAAGATGGACGAAGCGGGGGTCAGACCCTCGGAAGTGCACGACATCACAGACCTGGCAAGGATCCCCGTTACCCGGAAGGCGGACCTGAAATCGATCCAGAAGGCAGAGCTTCCGTTCGGCGGTCTGGCGGCGGCACCCCCGCGAGCCATGCGCCGGATCTACGTCTCGCCCGGCCCCACGTACGATCCGGAAGGGAGGGAGGAGAGCCACTGGCGGTGGGAGAAGGCATTCGTGGCTGCGGGATTCCGGCCCGGCGACATCGTGCAGAACACCTTCATGTACCACTTCTCCCCGGCCGGCCTCATGTTCGACGAGGCGCTCATCCGGATCGGCTGTACCGTGATTCCTGCGGGCGTGGGAAACACGGAGATGCAGGCGCAGGTCATGCGGGACCTCTGCGTAACCGGGTATGTAGGGACCCCCTCGTTTCTCATGACCGTTCTCGAGAAGGGGAAGGAGATGGGGATCACTCCCGGGAACGGTCTTTGCCTCCAGGTTGCGCTCGTCGCCGCCGAGATGCTCCCCGAAANNAGGCTCGCTCGGGTACGAATGTCACGAGGCGAAGGGGATGCACATCCCCGACGAGATTCTCCTCGAGCTTGTCGACCCGGCAACGGGGGAACCCGTCGGCCCGGGAAAGATCGGAGAGGTCGTCGTCACGCTGCCCAATGCGACCTATCCCCTCGTCCGCTTCGGGACGGGCGACCTGTCCATTTCCACGGACGAACCGTGCCCCTGCGGGAGAAGTTCGTCGAGACTGGTGCGCATCGTCGGCCGGATCGACCAGGTGACCAAGGTGAAGGGGATGTTCGTCCACCCCGAGCAGGTGGAACAGATCGAGAAAAAGATCCCTGAAGTCGAATCACTCCAGCTGGTGATCACGCGGGTCGGACATGAGGACCAGATGACGATCCAGGCGGCGCTAAAGAGCACCGCCTCGCATTCCGACGAGCTGCGCAGCCGGATATCCGAGGTCGCAAGGGAGATCACCCGGTTGAGAGGAGAGGTCGTCTTTGTCGACAGGGCGGACCTTGCAGGGGAAGAGAGAAAGATCGTCGACAAGAGAAAGTGGGAGTAGACACTAAGGAGGGTAATCGGTCATGGACGCATCCACACTTT
>DOTC01000016.1 GCA_003513855.1 Deltaproteobacteria bacterium
CTTCGCGAAGAGGCGGTACGCCTCGACCGTCGTGGGAACGTCCGACGCCTTGAGGGAAAACTTCACCCGCGCAAAACGAGCCTTTTCGCACAGCCGGACGGCCCGCGCCGCGCTCTCCTGCAGCGCCTTCGGAGTCGGCCCGCCGTGCCTGTCCAGGAGATCCTTTTCCAGCGACCCCGCGTTCACGCCGATCCTGACCGGGATCCTGCGGGCGCGTGCCGCCCGCAGCACCTCGAGGGTCCTGGCCTCGCCACCGATGTTGCCGGGGTTGATCCGCAGTCCGTCCGCGCCGGCTTCCGCGCACGCGATGGCGATCCGGTGGTGGAAGTGCACGTCGGCGATGACGGGGATCGGGGAAGCCGATCGGATCCGCCGGAATGCGCGCACTGCGGCCTCGTCCGGGACCGCCACCCGGACGATCTCACATCCCTCCCGCGCAATGGAGCGGATCTGCGACACAGTGGCGCGCACGTTTCCCGTGTCCGTGTTCGTCATGCTCTGCACGGAGACGGGAGCGCCGCCCCCCACGAAAACGGTCCCCACCCGAATCCGGCGGGTTCTCTCCCGGAATGTCATCGTGCGGATTACTATAAGCGATAACGGGATTTTTCGTCGATGCTATTTTTGGGAGGAAGTCAGCCGGAACGAATACTCGATGTCCCCCCCGTCCCCGTCGGATATCCGCAGGACCACCGGGGCCTTTGTACCAGGAGGAATGGAGGAAACATCCCCGGCAAGAACGGTCCCGGAGAGGACGACACCTTCCGGAAGCGTTTTCTGCCGGATGGTCACCGGGTCGCCGTCGGGATCGGTCACCATGACATGGGCCGAAAATACGGATCCTTCCCCCTGCGTGAACGTTACACGATCGACGACGGGCGGTGCGTTTACCACCAGAATTTTCGGAGTGAACATCTTCGAGCCGGCCGCGATCCCGTCGAAGGACTGGACCTCCGCGTGGACCCAGGATCCTTTGGAAACGGTCTTGAGGGAGAGCGTTTCGGAAATCTCCCCGGGGATTTCCTCGTCATTGACGAACCATCGGACCCGGAAGGTCACCGTATCGCCGTCGGCATCCCTCCCCCGGCAGGCGACTCGCACCACCTCCCCCGTCTTGGGTGCAAGGGGAGACAGATCCGCAAAGACAGTCTCCGGGTGGGCGTTTCGAACGGTCGCAGGGGGGGATTCGAGGGAGACCTCCTCGCCGTTTACCGCGACCGTAGCCAATGCGTGGACAATATCCTCCCGCCGAAGATCGTTTCCCTGAAGCCGGTCTTTCCCGCCCTCGGTTTCCACACCGTTTACGAACCATCGGAGATTCTCCGTGAGCATTCGGGCTCCGGGAGGAGTACCCGCCAGTTCCGCCCGGAGGCCGGTCAGGACATCCGGATTCTCGGGAACCAGTTTCAGGGAAACAGTGCCGTCCGGCTTCGGGGCGGGCATCGCTGTTTCCTTCGGGTGTGCCACCTCCTTTTGCATCATCGGTTCGGCAGAGGAACCCTTCGTCGTGCGGTTCCCTCCCCCTTTTTCGCATCCGAACCCGAGGGCCAGGAATACGGAGGCTGAAAGGAGAACAGCGACCCCGGTCCTCATTGGGCGATCCATTCCTTCCAGCTCTTGAGCTTCTTGAACGCCGACGGCGAATCCACTTTGATCGCCTGCAACGAGGAATTCGTGGTTCCCAGGTAGAGAACCGCTCCCTGATCCTGGCTCATCGAGATCACCGGAGCACTTGAAATGCCCCCTCCCTGGATGATGACGGCCCGCTGTTTCCCCGACAGGCCGGTTACCTCGAGGACGCCTGCGCCGACCGCTGCCCCCGTGCCGGCTGCCGCCCGAAGGTTCAGACGAAGCCCATAGAGCCTGGCAACCCCCCCGCCTCCGCACAGATTCATGGTGGGTTCAAAGGAGGTGAAGAACAGCTGGTCGTTGAAGACCGCGGGGCGGGCAAGAATTTTTTCATTGGTGTTCGGCATGTCCATGAACCAACCGTTTTTGGTTTTTCCCATCGTGCCAAACGTGGTCTGGTCGCTGTCCGACAGCAGGCTGGTGAAATTCGCAAGGTCTGCATCGATGTAAGGACTCGAAGGGTTTCCGTCCCGAATGGCGTATAGTCGGCCGGTCCCGGTCCCCATCGGATCCTCCCGGTCCCCCGATCCGAAATAGATCCAGCGGTTCAGTGCATAGTCCACAGCGACATCCAGATCGTGGAAGAACGGCTCTGCCGGCGGGGAAGACGGCGCAAAGATCCGCTTCCCGCTCCAGCCGGCGGTCACCGTTTTGGAAGAGCTGTCATAGGTCCCCTTTGCATTGAAATCAAAACGCCACAACTGTCCCCCCGTATCGACGTTGTAGACGTACTCCACGTATCCGTTCCCATCGGTATCCACACCGACGGGGGTGGAGGGGAAAGGGTATCGCATGGCGGAATTCGAAACCGGCTCAAGGCGCCAGAGCACCTTTCCGAGCAGGATGTCGATGACGTAGAATCCCCTGCCGAGCGGGGACAAGACCGCCTCCCCGGCCGTATGCGCCTCGAGGATCTCATCTTTATTTCCGCTTGTAAGAATACCGGTGAAGGACGTCGCGGTCTTTCCGGTGTAAATGGCAATGTCCGATCCGATCACAAGTTTTCCGGAACCGGGGAATCCTTCTGTGGAGGTTACGGAGACACTCGATGTTTTTGCAGCAGCGTCCGCCGTCAGGGTCGGTGAAGTCGCATATCCGCCTCCGACGAAGGCGACCCACCTGGATTTTGCGACCCCGTTGTCGTCGAGCAAGACCTTCCCGACGACCGGTTTCGACCAGGTATACCCGAGAGCCGGAATGTCGGCATCGGTGATCTCCCAAAGCGGTTTCGTGTAATCGTTCGCAACGACCTGCGACGAGTCGGGAGTGGAAAGGTTGGGGGGTGTGGTGACATCGAGAGCAAACAGGCCCCGCCCCCCTTTTCGCAAGCCGGAAATGAGGACGGTCTTCCACTCCGAGGACAATATGGCGTTGTCTCCGTTTTCGTCCAGCCAGACGTCCGCCGCGGTGGGGGAGCCGTCCACGAGGTAGGGATGACCGGAGGTCGAGGTGACTTTCATCTTGTTCAGGTCGTCGAGGAGGACGTTCGGGACGTAGGCAAAAAGCTCCTCCCCGGTGCCGTTGTCGTAGCTCTTTGTCGACGTTTGCCATCTCCCCGCGTCGTACGCATGGAGCATCCCGTCGTTTCCCCCTGCGTAAAGCACGCGCTGACGGTGCTGGTGTTCTTTCACAAAACTGTTGCAGCTGCCGGAAGAACACAACGCGGTAGAAAATCCCGCATCGGAATAGAACGGGTTCGGCGCCCCCACGACGACGGGGTTGGAATGGAAGATATCCCCCATCCGCAGGGTCCGGGTTTCCCGAAGAACGATGTCGTTGATCAGCGCGTCCCGTTCCGATGCCGGGACGCCAAGGACGGTGTAGTCCANNGTCAGCCGGTTTCCGGCGTCCCAATGCACGACGGGGGGCGACGTCAACGCGCCGTTGTCCAAAAGGGCGATTGATTGCAGGTGCCCCTCCCAGAAGGTCTCGGGCGGGTTGTCCGGGAGAAACGAGGCCTGGTAGAGACGGTTGTTGTCGGTGGTCCGCACCGCGGGAACCACCGGGGCGGTATACGAACGGGACTGGACGATGATGCTGTGAAAGGCGTTTTGCAGAGCCGTGAGGAGGTCGTCGCCATCGTTCGAGAAGAACGTATTTCCGGCGGCAAGCGCGGTGTCGTCGCCTTTCGATGCCACACTGCTATACTCCGAATCGGAAAGATCGGTTCCCCGCTGCTCGGCCATTCGGCGAAGCACCTGGCGGAACACCTTGAGGTGGGGACGATCCATTCCCGAACCGTCCCGCAGCATCCCCACTCCCACCACGAAAAGCGTAACCCCGCTGTCGCCCAGGAGTTTTGCCTGACGGATCCCCTCATAGTTCCTCGCCTTCTGTCCCGTGTGGCTCCCGGGAACTCCGTCGGCATTGAAAACCGCAAGGTCCCCGTAAGCTCCCGCATAGAAATCGGCTGATCCTGTGCCGTTACTGTCGACCGTATCTTCCCCGTCCGTGATAAGGATGACAAATTTTTTCCGGCAGGCGGCCGCACTGTCCTCCGCCGCAGCTTTATCAAAATAGGTTCTTGCCGCCTGGACCGAGCGGGCCATCGGAGTCCCGTTCCCCGAGCTGGGGGTGTATTGGTTTTTGATCGCATTCCAGACGGAACGGTACGAATTGGTGTAAGGAGGAAGGTTGCTCTCGGCGCCTGTGGTCTGCACGGGAACCTTGATCGATGGAAATCCTTGCCATGTATTGGTCGGCCCATAAATCATCAATCCGATTCGCATCTTCTGGGAATTTTCGTCCCCCGCCGCGGTGATGTTCTGATTGAACAGGATCGCAGGCGTTCCGCTGCCGTCCGGAAGGACGTGGGATCGTTGCGTCGGGTATGGGTAACTGGACCCGGAAATCGTGACCGTGGAACTGTCCCCGTTCAGAATCTGGTACAGGACCCGGTACGCCACGTCGAGACGCGTGTTATTCTGGCCGTCCCCGTCGAGGTCACCGACCACCGAACCCCCGTAGTTGCCTGTCATCGATGCCGTGTCGTCGAGAATCAACAGCACGTTCGGCATCGACTGGACCCTGAAGATGTCGGAGTCGTCCCCGAAGGCCGGGAAGGCCACCAGTCCCGCCATGGCAGCCGCTGCGAGGATGGAAAACAGGAACCCTCTTCTTCTCCCTGAACATTTGGGGCGCATCACCCTGCCTCCTTTGACCGCTTCAA
>DOTC01000094.1 GCA_003513855.1 Deltaproteobacteria bacterium
AACACCGGTGCCCGCTTCTCAGCGGGCAAGGGGGATCACCGCCGTGGGATCGATGGCGGTCCCCGCGGCCCTGAGTTCCAAGTATAGCACCGATTTCCCGCCGGGGCTCTGGGGAAGGCGGCCGATGTTCTGTCCGGGCCCGACGTCCTGCCCCTGGGCGACGCTGAACGATTCCGCCTTCCCGTACACGGAGAAGAGGCCGGTTCCGTGCTGGATGATGAGCACGTTGCCGAACCCGGAGACGGTTCCCGAAAAGACGACGCTCCCTTTCCCGATGGAACGGACGGGGGCCCCGGAGGACGCTTCGATCTCCACGCCGTGGTTCTCCACCTCGACGTTGAAGACGGGGTCCTGGTACTTTCCGAACGGCCCCACGACCCTGCCCCGAACGGGGGCGACCACCCCTCCCGGAATGCGCGAGAATTTCGAGGGTCCTGCCCTCCTCTCCCCCGGGGGCCGCCTCCGCTCCGCCTCCCGCACCTGGCGCTCGATCCGGGAGACGAGCGCCTCCATTCTCGCCACGCGCGCCCGGAGGGCCTTGACCTCCTTCTCCTTCTTCTTCTTGTCCCTCTGGATCCCCGCGAGCCGCTTCGCCTCCTTCTCCCGCTGGGTGAGGAGCAACTGCCCCACCTTCTTCTCCCGCGAGATCCTCCTCTCCGACAGCTTGAACTGGCGCTCGATCCCGGACAGCGCGCTCTCCTTCTTCTCCTTGTCCGCCGCGAGGCGGTCGACCCTTTCCGCCTCCGAGGCGAGCACCAGCTCCGTGAAGTACCGGAGCCGCTCTCCGCCGGCCTCCACGGGGGAGAGTCCCACCGCTCCCCTTTCCTCGAGGAACGCCAGGGCGGCCGCCCGATCGAGGCCACGCTGCGTGCTCACCCGCGCCTGCTCGATGGCCCGCACCTCGGACTCCGCCCTCTCCATCTCCCGGGAAAGCGAGGAAAGCTTCCTGTCGATCCGCGCGATGAGGCGTCGCTGGCCGTCCAGCTGTTTCCGGATTTCGTCCACCTTGTGCCGGGAGGTCTGCTCCCGCTGGAGAGCCTGGTCGAGCTCGGCCGCCGCCTTCTCCGCCTGCTTCCGCATCTCGGTCAGCCGGGCCTTCTCCTTGCGTAGCGTGCTCTGCGTGCTCTCGGCGTGCAACGCTCCCGGCGGAAGCAGGAGCGCGGCGATCACCGCCGCGCAGAGGCCGGTTCTGGCCAGCGCCCGGAAAACCGTCATCGCCCCTTCGGAAACGTTGCGCGCCACCCGGAAAGAGACGTCAGCCCCTGGAGCATCACGGCACACAGAAGGAACAGGCAGGAGGGGAGAAGAATTCCCGCGTCGAGCAGCTCCTCCGCGCTTCCCACCGTGACGCGGACGAGGGGAAGATGGCGGGCGGCCAGAAAGAGGGCGGCGCATGCCAGACCGGTGGCGAGAAGGGCGACGAAGCCCCCGGCGACGACCGCCCCGGCAGTGCGACTCGAGGCGATCTGCCCTTCCGGGACCCCCCTGGACGCGAGGAAGGAAACCTCCGGCAGGAGCCTGGTCGCGCGGGCTTTCTCCTGCATCACGAGGAAGGCCAGAAACACGACGCACACCAGGACAAAACCGGCCCAGAGCAGGGCATTGGCCCACCGCTTCATCCGCAGCAGGTTCTGCATGACGTCCCCGCCCGTGAGGATCTTCTCCACCTGGGAAACCGGTTCGAGCGCCGACCGGACTACCGCGATTCCCTCGTCGGACATCCACCCGGGGCGAAGACGCACTTCCACGTACCCCGGAAGGGGATTCTCCCCCTCGCCCCGGAGCAACTCGAGCCCGGGGTACGCCGCCAGAAACTCCGCCCACGCCTGTTCCGGATCCCTGTACTGCGCCTCCCGGACAGGGGGCAGCGCCGCGACCTTCCCGGCGATCCCCGTCCCTTCCTCGTCGGGGACGCCGACGTGGAGGATGGCGGATATCGTGTACTGCCCGGAGAGGAACCGGTTGACCCCCCCGGACAGAAGCATCGCCAGGAAATAGAGTGCCGCGAGGAAGCAGAGCAGGAACCTGCCTGCGGTCTCCCGGCGCATCGGTCCGCCGTGAAGACTCCAGTCGATCCACCACAGGGACGGCACGCTCAACGCCTACCCCTCCGCCGTCCCCGAAACGGGTGGTGCCTGCGACTGCCGCTCCTTCTCCTTCGGGGCCCGGGGCGGGGCGGCCACCCGGTAGAGGGTAAACGGTCCCGCAGAGAGAGAGGAAGACGCTATTTGCGCCTGCCATTCGTCGGGGAATCGGCGCTCCATCATGAGAATCGTCTTCTCCTCCCTCGCCAGCGCCCTGAGCAGCGCACCCATGCGGTCCGCCCACTCCCTCCCCGCGTGCGCGAGGAACATGTCCAGGAACAGAACCCGGGGGCTTCGGAACAGCTCCACCGCTAAAGCGGCCCTGGCCCGCTCCGACACCGACAGGGAGGAGACGACCACGTTCTCCGCACCGGTAAGACCCACCAGCGAAAGCAGATCCCCCATGCGCGCCCTTCTCTCCTCGTCCGTCACCCCCCCCAGGGCAAGCGCGGAGAGGAGGAACATCTCCTCCAGCGTCTTTCCCGGTTCTGCGGGAAGGAGCTCCGGGACCACTCCGGAGAGGGCGCGGAATCGCCGGTTGTGCTCCGGGCTGCCCCGGTACAGCGACTCCCCGTCGACGACGACATCCCCGGAGTCGGGGCGCCTCTCCCCCCGGAGAATATGCAAGAGGAGTGTTTTCCCGCTGGAAGGGGGCCCGGCCACGACCCACAGCTCCCCGGTTCCCGCGGCAAGATCCACTCCTTCCCAGAGGGTGCGGCCCCGCGAGACGGCCCCGACGCGAAACGCCTCAATCATCCCGGATCGCGTCTTGCACCCGCGAGTCGAAGTCTCCGGAGAAGAGCTTGCGGATCTCCTCGAGGTGCTGCACCTTCATCCGCCCGCGCACGGACTCCTCCCAGCCCGGCAGGGAGAGCATGTCCTGGTACGACGAACGGACGGTGGACAGGATGACCCCGCCGAGGAAGACGTGGGTGATGATCACCGGGTTCCCCCGCCCGCCGTCCTCGGTCTGGACATGGTACGTCCTCCCCTTGTACTTGAGGTTGTGGTTGAACCCCGAAAGCATCCGGAACTGCGCTGGTCCCATCTCCCGTTACCCCTGTTGTCCCCGGTTGCCTGAGGCCCGATGCGGGACGTTCCTATCATCCTCTCCGCGCGATTCGCCGGATGCAAGGGGGAAGTTGCGGCCGGTCACAGGGAAACCATCTCCACGGGGTCCATCCCCGCACCGAAGAACAGCTCCCCCACGCTCCGGAAGCGCTCCGGGTCGTCGGTGACCAGGAAAGCGACTTCCGGGCCTCCCCCATCCCGCTTCCATCCACTCTCCGAAAGAAGGACGTCCACGACCCGGGCCGCCTCCTCCCCGGAATCGATCAGCACCGTCGCCTCCCCCAGGAATTCCCGGATTGCCCCCTTCAGCACGGGGTAGTGCGTGCAGCCGAGGATGAGGGCGTCGGGCGGATCCTGCCGGAACGGGGCGAGGTATTCGGCGATCACGGCGCTCGTCACGGGCGCCCCGATCCACCCCTCCTCCGCAAGCGCGACGAGAAGGGGGCACGGTCTGCTGTCGATGCGGGCATCAGGGATCGCCGCGCGGAGCGCCTGCTCGTAGGCGCCCGACCGGATCGTGCCGGAGGTCCCGATCACCCCGATGCGCTCCCTCTTCGCGAGGGAGGCGGCGCGGCGCGCGCACGGGTCCACCATCCCGACCACGGGGATCTTGTAGATCTTCCGGAGGACGGGGAGGGCCAGCGACGAGGCCGTGTTGCACGCAACCACCAGCATCTTGATGTCGTGCCGCGTGATGAGGTAGTTGGCGATCTCG
>DOTC01000003.1 GCA_003513855.1 Deltaproteobacteria bacterium
TTGGTGACCTGCGCGAACAGCTGCTTGAAATAGGAGAAGAGCAGCTGCGGGCGGTTGGACAAAACCGCCAGGGCGGAGTCGTCCCCCATGGAGCCCACGGCCTCCTGCCCCTGCGAGGCCATCGGGGCGATCACCATCTTCAGGTCTTCCTCGGTGTACCCCATGGCGATCTGCTTCCGGACCAGGATCTTCGGGTCCTCCGGGGGAATGTCGGGCGGGTTGAACAGGCCCCGCAGCTCGATCCGGTTGTCCTTGACCCAGTGCCGGTACGGGTGCTGGCGCGAAATGCGGGACTTGATCTCGTTGTCGGGGACGATCCGTTTCTGCTCCAGGTCCACGAGAAACATCTTTCCCGGCTGCAGGCGTCCCTTCTGCAGGATCCGGTCGGCGGGAAAGTCCATCACGCCGGTTTCCGAGGCCATGACGATCATGCCGTCGCGCGTGACCGTGTACCGGGCGGGCCGCAGGCCGTTCCGGTCCAGGGTTGCCCCGATGTATCTCCCGTCGCTGAACACGAGTGCGGCCGGGCCGTCCCACGGCTCCATGATGGCGGAGTGGTACTCGTAGAACGCCCGCTTGTCCTCGCTCATGTGGAACTGCGGTCCGAACGCCTCGGGCACCATCATCATCATGGCGTGGGGGAGGGATCGGCCGGCCATCACCAATAGCTCCAGGGCGTTGTCGAAGATCGCGGAGTCGCTTCCCTCCTCGATGATCACGGGCTTGATCTTCTCGAGGTCGTCGCCGAACAGCTTCGACTCGATGATCGCCTCCCGCGCGCGCATCCGGTTGATGTTCCCCCGCAGGGTATTGATCTCCCCGTTGTGCGCGAGGAACCGGTACGGGTGCGCGAGGTGCCACGTGGGAAGGGTGTTCGTGCTGTACCGCTGGTGGACGACGGCGAAGGAGCTCGCGAAGAGCGGATCGCGCAGGTCCGGGAAGAACGTGGTGAGCTGGGAGCCCGTGAGCAGCCCCTTGTAGACGAGGGTGCGCGACGAAAGGCTCGGGATGTAGAACTGGCTGGCGTCGCCGTCGGTCCAGCTTCGGACCTCCTTCTCCGCCAGGCGTCGGATGACGTAGAGCTTCCGCTCGAAGTCGTCCCCGTGGCAGGACCCGTTCGAGAGGAAGACCTGTCGGATCGCGGGCTGCGACATTCGGGCGAGCTCCCCGAGAGGATCCGCGTTTGCGGGGACCTGCCTCCACCCGAGAACGGGGCACCCTTCTTCGTTCGCCGTGCGCTCGAGGGTTGCCGCGCAGCGGTCGGCAAGCGTTTCGTCCGTCGGCAGGAAGACCAGTCCCGCCGCATACTCGCCCCGGGGCGGAAGGGGAAAGGGAAGGTCCCGGCATCCGTGGCGGAAAAAGGCGTCCGGAATCTGCAGGAGAATTCCCGCCCCGTCCCCCGTCGACTTGTCGCCGCCGATCGCGCCGCGGTGCTCGAGGTTCACGAGGATCTGCACGGCGTGCTCCACGATCGAGTGCTCCGGCATTGCGGAAAGACGGGCGACGAAACCGACGCCGCAGCTGTCATGTTCCTGGTCCGGATGGTACAGGCCGGCCGGGAAGGCGGTTCCTGCTGCGTTGGTTCGGGGAAACCCTGTATGATGGGGCATAATCCGTTGCCTCATTGTCGATAACCAGTCCTGATATTATGACACACGTTCGGCCGGTCCCGGAATGGGCACAACCAATTAATATTAGGCATTATCGGAGGAAATTTCCACCCCGGGGATTTCGCATGACGCGCTGCGACTGGGCGGGGAATGACCCGCTGATGATTTCGTACCACGACGGGGAATGGGGCGTGCCGGTGCATGACGACCGGAAGCTGTTCGAGTTTCTCGTCCTGGAAGGCGCGCAGGCGGGCCTGAGCTGGCGAACGGTGCTCCGGAAACGGGAACAGTACCGCAGGGTCTTTCGGGGATTCGACCCGGAAGGGGTGGCGCGCTTCGGCGGAAAAGAGGTGGAACGCCTCCTCTCCGACCCCGGGATCATCCGGAACCGCGCCAAGGTCGAATCCGCGGTTTCGAACGCGCGCCTATTTCTCAAGGTTCGGGCGGAGATGGGCTCCTTCGATGCCTATCTCTGGAGGTTCACGGGAGGCAGGCCGATCGTGAACCGGTTCCGGAAAATGTCCGAACTGCCTTCCCTATCCCGGGAATCGGTCACGATGAGCAGGGATCTGCGCGCGCGAGGGTTCCGGTTCGTGGGCCCCACGATCTGCTACGCCTTCATGCAGGCGGTCGGGATGGTGAACGACCACCTGGTCCACTGCTTCCGGCACCCCATTGTGGGGAGGATGGCTCGCCGCCCCATTTCCTGACGCGCGGCAATTCCTTTGCGTCCCCCGGAATCCCTTGTGGGGAGGGGTTCCCCCCGGGGAATTCGTGGATGGCGGGAGAGGAGAGAGGAGGCCACGTCCCCTTCGCCCGGTTTTTCCCTTCCGAGAAGGCGAGGTAGCTGTACTTGCCGTAGTGAGGGATCTTTCGTGCCGCAAGGGATGCGGCTTCGGGCGAGAAGGGCAGGAAGAGGGCCGTGACCCGCCCCCCGCCCGCGGGGTGGGGCAGGACGACGAACAGGGAGTCCCCGCGGGAATCGAACCGTTTCCCCCCGATCGCGAATCGTGTCGGAGAGAGGGATAGCTCCTCCGGAAGGGAGGGAAGATAGCCGTTTCCTTTCGGGATTCCGAGGAAGAGCACGTCGTGGCCGGCCAGCCGCGAAGGGGGCGTCTCTTCTTCCCGGAGAATCGCGGTCTGCTCCTTCCCCAGGCCGGCGAGGAGAAGGTTCGACGATTCTCGGATGTCGTCGGGAAACCCCCGTGCGGCCACGACCAGGAGATCCGTCGACCCCCGGATGGCGTTGACGGTGGGGGGGATCTCGGAGGGGTCGAGGCGGCGGAACAGGTCGACTTCGGGGTCGAGGAGAAGCGTTCGGGGAGTTGCCCCTGCGGGAAGGGAGAACGGCGTCGCTTCGCCGGAAACATTAAGCACGGTGTCGATTTCTCCTTCCTCCGTGACCAGCCGCATCGGCAGGCGGAGATCGAAGCACGGTTCTTCCTGTACGACTCTCCCCGAAATGCGCCATCCCTCCCCCTTTCGCTCCGCCGTGACCCCCGAAAGAGTGATGACCGGCGCGCCGCCGCGTTCCACCCATTGCCGGAAGAAGGGGGCGAAATCGAACCCCGACTCCCTGCCGAATGCCCGTGCGAAGTCGCCCCACGTCGCCTCCCGGAACATCTTCTCCCGCACAACGTCCCGCAGACCCTTCCAGAAAGCATCGTCCCCGGCCAGCCGCCTCGCCATGTGGAAGACCATCGCAGCCTTGCCGTACCCGACCGCCTGCGAGGCGGGGCTGTCGCGCCCCGCGAAGGAGGCCAGGGGGAAGTCGGTTCCGGGGTGGACCAGGGTGCTGTAGTCCCGCAGGAGCTTGAGACGGTACTCCTTTCCTTCTTCTGCCGAGGACCGTTCCCTGTACAGGTAGTCGGCCACGTAGGCGGTGAGCCCCTCGGACCAGTTCCCGTGGGCGTAGTCGACCCGCACCCCGTTCCCGAACCAGGAGTGGGCCACCTCGTGCCCCAGGCTGGTCTCTACGATGAAGGGGAGTCGGACGACCGTGCTTCCCAGAAGCGTATAAGAGGGGAAGCCGTATCCCGTGGGGAAGAAATTCTCCACCACGGCGAACTTTTCGAACGGGTAGGGCCCGAGGAGATCCCGGTAGAGGTCGAGAAACCGGGCGACCGCCAGGAGATACGGTTCCGACAGGGCGCCGGTTTCCGGATAGAAGTAGGTGTAGAGGGGAATCTCCCCGTCCCGTTTTTCGCGAACCCGGTAAGGGCCTGCCGACAGGGAGATCCCCGCAAGGGCCCCCCGGGTCTCCCATTCCGATCGGGTGATCCCCCCCGACGTCTCCCGCCGGATTCTCCTCCCCGCCGTGACCGACTCGTATCCCGCAGGTCCTTCGACGAGCACGTGGAAGGTCGCCCGGCTCCCGGGGAGATCGGGATACCACCCCGCCTCCTCGCCCAGGAACGTTCCCTTCTCTTGGATCGTTCCCCGGACTCCGTAGCCCGGGTCCCCGTTGTCCACCGGGTCTTCGGGAACGCGATCCCGGAATGAGGCCCGGTATGCGACGGTCAGGGACAGCTCCCCGCTCCCGGCGGGATCCGGAGAAAGAACGATGCGCAGGGCTCCTCCCTCGAATGTGAAGGGAAGGTCTTTCCCCCCCGCGGAGACCTTCTGCACCGTGGCGGCCGGTGACAGGACGAGCGAAATGGAGGGTTCCCTCCCGGGGCGCACGGCGAGGGCATCCACCCCCTCCAGAGATCGGGTTTGCGGATGGAGGCGTACCGAGAGGTCGTGATGCACGACGGCGGGTTGTCCGGAAGCATCAACCGCCGATCCCGGAAGGAAGAACACCGGAAGGAAGGCGAAGCAAAGAAAGGAGGAGGCGAGGCCGGTATTCCTGAGATTCGGCATGGTACCCATTAGAATACCTGCTTCTTCCGATCGTTTCCCGTCTTCCCCCGGGCGGCATGCACCCGCCCCGAATCTCCCCGGATTCTCCGCGCACCTGATACAATGTGAAAAAGATGGACCAGAAGCACCCGGAAACTGGCTGCTGGCGCAGAGGACCCCTTGCGGAACTGGCGACCGCCGCGGCGGCATTGCTGGTCATGATCGTCGCAGCAGGAACGGCCAATACCTTTGCGGCGCAAGCCTGCAAGCCCACTCCCCCGGACATGGAAGGCCCTTTCTATACCCCGGAAGCGCCGCTTCGGGAGTCGACGGGCAGCGGACTCGTGATCCGGGGCCGCCTCCTCGGTACCCCGGATTGCAAGTCCCTTCCCGGAGGAAGGATCGAGTGGTGGCAGGCGGACCGGCAAGGTCGGTACGATGACGCCCACCGGGGGAGCCAGATCGCGGGCGCGGACGGGACCTACCGGTTCTCCACCGATTTCCCGGGCGTCTACCCCGGACGTCCCCCGCACATCCACATCAAGGCGTTCGCCCCCGGGCACCGGCCCCTCACCACGCAACTCTATCTGCGAGGCGGGGAGACGGAGGCCGCTTTTGACATCGTTCTCGTCCCGGTCCGGTAAGCCGGAATTGCCCGGCGGAGTCGCGGGGTCGCTGATCCCGCCGCGGAGGAGGCTGGTCGAATGAAGGTGCTCGTTTCCGGATCGACCGGGCTGATCGGTTCGGCGCTCGTCCGTGATCTTGCCTGCGGCGGGTACGGCGTCACCCGCCTCGTGCGATCGTCCTCGGAGGCCGGATTGGACGGAGTCCGGTGGGACCCGGAGGCCGGATCAGTGGACCTGGGAGGGATGGAGGGGCACGATGCCGTCGTCCACCTTGCCGGAGAGAACATCGCGGGCGCGCGTTGGACCCCGGAGAGGAAGGCAAGGATACGGGACAGCCGCGTCGGCGGGACCCGGCAGCTCAGCGATGCCCTTCAGCACCTCGACCGTCCCCCGGCAGTGATGGTTTGCGCGTCCGCAACGGGGTACTACGGAGACCGGGGCCGCGAGGTTCTTCGCGAGGAGAGCCCGCCGGGGAAGGGATTTCTCGCGGACATCTGTCGCGAATGGGAGGCGGCCACCGACGAAGCGGCCCGGAAGGGTTTACGGGTGGTCAACCTGCGTATCGGGATGGTCCTGAGCGCCGAAGACGGGGCGCTGGCGAAGATGCTTCCGGCATTCCGCTCGGGCGCGGGCGGGCGGATCGGGAGCGGAGAGCAGTACATGAGCTGGATCGCCCTTCCCGACCTCGTCGGGGTCATCCGTCACGCGTTGACATCTGCCTCCCTGCAAGGACCCGTGAACGCGGTGGCGCCCCATCCGGTGACGAACCGGGAGTTCACGAAGACCCTGGGGGTGGTCCTCGGACGCCCGACCGTCGCCCTCCTGCCCGCCTTCGCCGCACGACTGTTCTTCGGGGAGATGGCGGACGAACTGCTCCTGGCCAGCGCGCGCGTAACGCCCGCGAAGCTCCTCGCCTCGGGGTACCGGTTCGCCTTCCCGGAGCTGGAAACGGCCCTTCGTCCCCTGCTGGGGAAGTAGGCGGATCGGGAACAGCAGCGGTCAGATCGCCTTGGCCCAGGCCAGGCGCTTCTCCAGCCACCGGGAGAGGGTGGTGAACGCGTAGCAGAAGATGAAGTAGATGACGGCGATGAAGAGGAAGATCTCCGTGGGGTAGACGAGGCTGCGATTGTTGATCTGCGTCGCCACGTGGGTCAGCTCGGAGACGCCGACGATGAAGGCCAGCGACGTGTCCTTGATGAGGGAGACGAACTGGTTGACGAACGACGGGATCATGTTCCGCAGCGCCTGCGGCAGGATGATGTGGACCATGGTATGCCGGTGGGTGAGGCCCGTGGAGATGGCCGCCTCCGTCTGTCCCTTCGGGATCCCCTCGATGCCCGCCTTGACGATCTGGGACATGTAGGCGGAGGTGAAGAAGGTGAGCGCCAGGATCACCGTCTGGCTCTCCGGCATCGGCTTCCCCATCAGTCCCGGATAGAGGAAGTACATCCAGAAGATGACCATGAGGAGCGGCATTCCCCGCACGAATTGGATCACCGCNNGGCCCGTGGGGGTAGCGGCCGATGAAGAAGTACGTCAGGTTGTCCCAGATGACGTGAAAATCGAGCCCCATCTCATCTCGCCTTCAACGGGGAAAGGATCGTCTTGCTGTACCAGGTGACCACGACGGTGATGACGATCGACATGGCGAGGTATATGGCGGTGGCCGCCGTGAACGCCTCGAACCCCTTGAACGTGTAGCTCTCCACCTGCCTGGCCTGGTAGGTGAGCTCCGCCACCCCGATCGTCATCGCCAGGGACGAGTTCTTCACAAGGTTCAGGAACTGGCTGATCAGCGGAGGTATGGTGATCCGCACTGCCTGCGGCAGGATGATATATCGCATCGACCGGATGTACGAAAACCCGGAACTCCTCGAGGCCTCCATCTGCTCCTTGGGGATAGAGAGGATCCCGGAGCGGATGTCCTCTGCGATGAACGCCGAGGTGTAGATCGTCAGGGCGATGACGGCGGAGGCGAACTCGAAGTTGGTCGAGACCAGCCAGTCGTTGACCGACGCCGGCAGGATCTTGTACGACCCGAAGTACCAGAAGAAGATCTGGACCAGGAGCGGTGTGTTGCGGAAGAACTCCAGATAGCCGTGGGCGAACCACCGGACGGGGCGGACCTTGCTCATCCGCATCACCGCGATGATTAGCCCCAGGAGGAAAGCGAGGGCGATCGACACCACCGAGAGCTGGATCGTGACCTTGACGCCCGATACCAGCCAGTCGAAATATTTCCCCGACAGGACGACCGCCCAGTCGAACTTGTACTTCAGCATGCGGGATCGACCTTTACGGCTACTTGTCCGCCGTGATCGTGAAGTTCCTCTTCAGGGGCGTCCCCGAGTCCGGCCCGAACCACCGGTCGAAGATCTCCTTTGCCTCCCCGCTCTTCTCCATCTCGAGGATCGTCTGGTTGACGAAGTTCAGGAAGTTCGTGTCCCCCTTGCGGATCCCGAGCCCGTAGGGCTCGTCGGAGATCCGGACATCGGGGATCTCGTACTCTCCTTTCGGGAGCTTGGCGAGCAGGCCGGCCAGGATCGACTCGTCGGTCGTCACCGCCACGACCTTTCCCTGCGTCATCGCGAGAACCCCCTGGGGATAGTCGTCGAACGAAAGGATCGTCGCGCTCGGAACCGCCTTCTTCGCGTTCTGCTCGGAGGTGGACCCCTTCGTCGTGCCGATCTTCTTCCCTTCCAGGTCCTTCAGGCTCTTGACCGTTCCGGTTTTGGCGAGGAACTTCTGTCCGGTGAGGAAGTAGGTGTGGCTGAAATCGATCACCTTGGCCCGCTCGGGGTTCTTCGTCATCGTCGCCGCGATGATGTCGATGTTCCCCTCCTGCAGCTGGGGCATCCGGGTCGCCGAGGTCACCGGCTTGAGCTCGACCTTCACGCCGAGTTTTTTCGCGATCGCCTTGACGAAGTCGATGTCGTAGCCGACGATCGTGCGCGTTTTGGCGTCCACGTACCCGAACGGCGGGAGCGAATCCTTGATGCCCGCCACCAGGACTCCCTTCGCCTTGACGTCGGCCAGCGTGTCGCCGGCCAGGGACGCCCCGGCCAAGAAGGTTGCACCCAGGAGAAACGACAGCACGATCGTGAACGTTTTTCTCATTTCCCGTATCCTCCCCTCGTGGGATTTAGTGCATCGGGGACAGCACCTGCTTCAGGAACTGCTGCAACCGTTCGTGTTTCGGGTTCTTGAAGAATTCGGCGGGCTCGGCCTCCTCGATGATGGCGCCGAAGTCGATGAAGCAGACCCGGTGCGACACTTCCCGGGCGAACCCCATCTCGTGGGTCACCACCATCATCGTCATGCCGGAAAACGCCAGGTCCTTCATGACCATGAGCACCTCGCCGATCATCTCGGGGTCGAGCGCCGA
>DOTC01000105.1 GCA_003513855.1 Deltaproteobacteria bacterium
GGACGTGACGGAGGCGTTGAACCGGGCGGCGGAGGATCGACGGGTCGTGGGACTGGTCGCACGGGTGGGCGCTTCGAGGATGGGAATGGCCCAGATCCAGGAGATCCGCGATGCCGTGGCGGCGTTCCGCGGAAAGGGGAAGCCCGCGATCGCGTACGCCGAGACCCTGGGCGAGTTCGCCCCCGGAAACGGAGCCTACTACCTGGCGACCGCCTTCGACAGGATCTACCTTCAGCCGTCCGGCAGCGTCGGCCTGACCGGGCTGATCTCCAATACCTCCTTCCTCCGGGGTACCCTCGACAAGCTCGGGATCCTCCCCCGCCTGGCCCGGCGGAAAGAATACAAGACCCTCGTCAACCGGCTGACCGAGAAAAAGTACACCGACGCACACCGGGAGGCCAACCGGAGCATCCTCGCATCCCTGTTCGGGCAGATCCTCAAGGGAATCTCCGAGGCGAGAACGCTTCCCGTGGAAGAGGTGCGGTCGCTCGCGGATCGGGGGCCGTTCCCCGGAAAGGAGGCCGTGGAGGCGAATCTTGTCGACGGCCTTGCCTACAGGGACGAGGTGTACGGGATGGTGAGGCAGACGACCGGCGAGGACGCGCGTTTCCTCGATCTGGGCGACTATTCCCGAAGGGTTGGGGGTCCCCGCGGGAAAGGGGAAACCATCGCCCTGATCTACGGCGTGGGCGGAATCCGACGCGGGAAGAGCAGATACGATCCCGCTTCGGGAAGGTTCTTCCTGGGGCCGGACACCGTGGCGGATGCCTTCCGGTCCGCCGTCGAGGACAAGGAGGTCAAGGCCATCCTCTTCCGGGTGGACAGCCCGGGAGGGTCGCATGTCGCCTCCGACACCATCTGGCGCGAGGTCGTACGGGCCCGGGAGGCGGGAAAGCCCGTCATCGTCTCCATGGGGAACGTGGCGGGATCCGGGGGGTATTACATCTCCATGGCTGCCGACAGAATCGTCGCGCAACCGGGGACCCTGACCGGATCGATCGGGGTGTTCGCGGGGAAGATGGTGACCACCTCGTTCTGGGAGAAGGTCGGCGTGTCGTGGGATGAGGTCCATACCAGCGAGAACGCGGACATGTGGAGCTGGACCAGGGATTACAACGAGCGCCAGTGGGAAAGGGTCCAGGGAGTGCTCGATCGGATCTACGGGGAGTTCACGGAGAAGGCGGCCACGGGGAGAAGGCTGCCGAAGGAGAAGCTGCTGGAGGTCGCCAAAGGGCGGGTATGGACGGGAGAGGATGCGAAAGCCCTCGGGCTGGTGGACGAACTGGGGGGATTCCCGGCGGCGCTCCGGCTTGCGCGGGAGGCGGCCGGGATCCCTTCGGAAACCGGCATCCGGGTGAAGGTCTTTCCCGAGAGGAGACCTCGCTGGAGGACGCTCCTGGAAGATTTGCTCGATCCGCGACGGGAGGGGGCGAGCGAGTCCCTGGTCCGGTTGCTGGAGACCGTGCAACCCGTGGTGCGGATTGCCGAGGATATGGGAATCGGCCCTCCTCCGGGCGGGCTGACCATGGAGGAAGGGGAGCAGCGGTGGTGAAACGGGACGCCTGGAAGGGCTGCCGGGGGACCGGGAAGGCCATGGAAATTTCGTCCCCCATGGAATAAGTTCTTGTTATGATACCCTTTTTCCCATAAATTAAGGACTTATCCCTGTTGAGGAGCACGGATGATCCTTCAATACCTCGATTTCGAGAGGCCCATCGTCGACCTGGAGAACCGGCTGGACCAGCTGCGCCGCCTCGACGACGGAACCGACAAGAACGTCCGCGAGGAAGCGGCGAAGCTGGAGAAGAAGATCGCCAAGATCCGCAAGGAGATCTTCTCCAACCTGACCCGGTGGCAGATCACCCAGCTCGCACGCCACCCGAACCGGCCCTACATGCTCGACTACGTGAACCTCTGCTTCCGGAATTTCCTCGAGATCCACGGGGACAGGACGTTTCGCGACGACCCTTCCATCGTTGCCGGCTTCGCGGAGCTCGACGCCGAAAAAGTGGTGATCATCGGCCAGCAGAAGGGGCGGAACACCACCGAGAAGATCAGCCGCAACTTCGGGATGGCGCACCCGGAAGGGTACCGCAAGGCGCTCCGGATCATGAAGCTCGCCGAGAAGTTCCGCATCCCCGTGATCACGATCATCGACACTCCGGGGGCCTTTCCGGGGATCGGCGCCGAGGAGCGCGGACAGTCGGAGGCGATCGCCCGGAACCTGCTCGAGATGGCGAGACTCGAGACCCCGATCGTGGTCATCGTGATCGGCGAGGGGGGAAGCGGCGGGGCCCTGGCGATGGGAATCGGGGACGAGATCCTCATGATGACCTACGCGATCTACTCGGTCATCTCCCCCGAGGGGTGCGCCTCCATCCTCTGGAGGGACACGGCGCAGGCGGAAACCGCCGCCGAGATGATGAAGATCACCGCGCCCGACCTGAAGAAGTTCGGGGTCGTGGACCGGATCATCCCGGAGCCGGAGGGAGGGGCGCACAGGGACCACAAGGTCGCCGCCGACATGGTACGGGCGGCGCTGCTGGAGGCGCTCGCGTCGGTCCGGTCCCTGCCCATCCGGAAGCTTCTCGACCGCCGGTACGCGAAGTTCCGGGAGATCGGCCGGATCAAGCGAAAGGCGGGTGGGGGGTAAGTGAAGCGGGACCGGATGAAGGAGCTTCGCGAGGAGATCGACGCGCTGGACGACCAGATCCTCTCCCTTCTCAATCGGCGTGCGCAGGCGGTGATCGAGGTGGGAAAGATCAAGACGGACCAGAACCTTCGGTTCTACGTCCCGGAGCGCGAGGTCGAGATCCTGCGCAGGATCTCCGGAAAAAACCCCGGGCCCTTCCCCAACGAGGCGCTCCGGTCGATCTACCGGGAGATCATCTCGGCCTCCCTCGCCCTCGAGAAGCCGTTGAGCGTCGCGTTCCTGGGCCCCCGGGCGACGTTCACCCACATGGCGTGCCTGAAGCACTTCGGGGAGAGCGCCGAATACGTCTCGCAGATCAACGTCTCCGAGGTGTTCGACGCGGTGGAGCGCGGGAACGCGGACTTCGGCGTCGTGCCGATCGAGAATTCGAGCGAGGGGATCGTCAGCAACACGCTCGACATGTTCATCGACCACAACCTTCTCATCAGCGGGGAGATCCTCATCGAGGTGGCCCACGACCTCCTCTCGGTCACCGGCGACATCGAGCACGTGAAGAAGGTCTACTCCCACCCCCATGCCATCGCCCAGTGCCGCACGTGGCTCGAGCGGAACCTGCGCGGCGCCGCGGTCTTCGACGTCGAGAGCACCGCCCGGGCCGCGGAGCTGGCGGTCGATGACCCGTCGTCGGCCGCGATCGCAGGGGAGGCGGCCGCCAAGATCTACGGCCTGAAGAGCATCCGGAAAAGGATCCAGGACAACGCGAACAACTTCACCCGCTTCATCATCGTCGGCAAGATCGCCCCGGAGCGCACGGGGAGCGACAAGACCTCGGTCCTGTTCTCCGCGCGGGACGAGGTGGGGGCGCTCTATCTCATGCTGGAGCCGTTCTCCCGACACCGGATCAATCTCACGAAGATCGAATCCCGCCCTGTGAAGAAGAAAGCGTGGGAGTATCTCTTCTTCCTCGACATGGAGGGGCACCTCACGGACGATCCGGTGGCGCATGCCCTGGACGAGCTCCGGATGCGGGCCCAGTTCCTCAAAATCCTCGGCTCCTACCCCCGGGCGATCTGACCACGCAGGAAGGCGGAAACGGCGATCAAGGGGGCACGCGTCAGGAAAGGAAGGATCAGATCATGATCATCGTGCTGAAGGGGGGGACTACCGGCCGGGAGGTCGCCCAGGTCGAGGAGAAGATCAAGTCGTACGGGCTCACGGCGCACGTCTCCCGGGGCGTGGAGCGGACGATCATCGGCGCCATCGGGGACGAGCGGAAGATGCAGCCCGAGGCGTTCGAGGGGATGGAGTGCGTCGAGAAGGTCCTCCGCATCCTCAAGCCCTACAAGATCGTCAGCCGGGANNTTCCAGAAGGAGGACACCGTCGTCACGGTGCGGGGGCAGCAGATCGGCGGCGGGACGGTGGCGCTCTTCGCGGGACCGTGCTCGGTCGAGGGGCGGGAGATGATGCTCGGGATCGGGGAGAAGGTCGCCTCGTTCGGGGCGTCGTTTCTTCGCGGGGGCGCCTTCAAGCCGCGCACCTCCCCGTACGCGTTCCAGGGGCTGGGGGAGGAGGGGCTCCGGTGCCTCGCCGAGGCGCGGGAGGCGACGGGCCTTCCGGTGGCCACCGAGCTCATGGACCCGCGCGACATCGACCTCGTGGGACGGTATGCCGACGTAATCCAGATCGGGGCGCGGAACATGCAGAACTTCCGGCTCCTCACCGAGGTCGGCCGTCTCGACAAGCCCGTCATCCTCAAGCGGGGGATGAGCGCGACCATCGTGGAGTGGCTGATGTCGGCCGAGTATATCGCATCGGAGGGGAACCGGCAGATCATCCTCTGCGAGCGCGGGGTGCGAACCTTCGAGACGGCTACCCGGAACACGTTCGACGTCTCGGCGATTCCCGTCCTGAAGAGCCTCTCCCATCTCCCGGTGATCGCCGACCCCAGCCACGCCACCGGGAAGATGAGCCTGGTCGAGCCTCTCGCCGCCGCGGCCATCGCCGCGGGTGCGGACGGCGTCATGGTGGAGGTCCACCACGACCCCGAAACGGCCCTGTCGGACGGGCCGCAGTCCCTCCGGCCCGAGGCGTTCCGGGAAATGGTGGGGCGGCTCAAGGGGATCGCGGTCGCCATGGGGAAGAAGCTGGGGAACGCGTGATCGCGAAGCGTCTCGGCATCGTGGGGCTGGGCCTCATCGGGGGGTCCCTCGCCCTTTCGCTCCGGGGAAAGAGGGGCGGACCCGAGGTCTGGGGGTGCGACCGGAGCGGGGAATCCGTGCGGCTGGCGCTTACGGCCGGTGCCATTGCCCGGGCCTGCACCGTGGCCGAAATCGCGGCGTGCGACATCGTCGTGGTCTGCGTCCCGGTGATCCGCTCGATCGGGCTCATCCGGCGCATCGGGAAGAGGATGCGGCCGGGGTCGGTGCTGACGGACGTGGGAAGCGTCAAGACGGAGATCGTGAAAGCGGGGCAGGAGAGCATGGCCAGCGGCGCGGAGTTCGTCGGCGGCCACCCGATCGCAGGAACGGAAAACTCGGGATACGCCGCGGCCGGACCGTCCCTGTTCCGCGGGAAGACGTCGATCGTCACCCCGGCGGGAGGAAACAGCGAGTCGGCATTGCGCCGCGTCGAGGCGATGTGGAGGAGGACGGGCGCCCGGCCCCTGCGGATGGACCCGGAGACGCACGACCACGTGTTCGCCTACGTTTCCCACCTCCCCCACGTCGTGGCCTACGCCCTGGTCCATTCGGTTGCGACCCTCGACTCCCGGGTCCCTCTCGGCTACTCCGCGGGCGGGTTCCGGGACTTCACGAGGATCGCTTCGAGCAACCCGGAGATGTGGAAGGAGATCGTCCTCCAGAACCGGGCCGAGGTCCTCCGGTCGACCGCGCACTACCGGAAGAACTTCGCGCAGCTCGAGCAACTCATCCGGCGGGGGGACGGACAGGGGCTTCTGGCCTACTTCCGCCGGTCGAAGCGGACGAGGGACCGTCTGTAGCATGGGAAGAACGACAAAGGTATCCGGGACCGTCACCGTCCCCGGAGACAAGTCGATCAGCCACCGGGCCGTGATGCTCGCCTCGATGGCCGAGGGGCAAAGCCGGATCCGGGGGTTCCTCCCCGCGGAGGACACCCTGCGGACGGTGGGGATGATGATCGCGCTGGGCGTCGACCTTCAGGAACGTTCGCCCACGGAGATTCTTGTCCGGGGAGGCGGGATGCGGTCGTTCGTGGAGCCTCAGGACGTCATCGACGCGGGAAACTCCGGGACTTCCATCCGGATCGGGGCCGGGATTCTCGCCGCCCAGCCGTTCCTGTCCATCGTGACCGGCGACCCGTATCTCCGCCGCCGGCCGATGGGGCGCATCGTGACCCCGCTCACCCGGATGGGCGCGGTGATCACCGGCCGGAGAGAAAACACCCTTCCGCCCCTGTGCATCCGGGGGGGGAACCTGCGGGGGATCCGGTACGAGATGCCCGTGGCGTCCGCCCAGGTGAAATCGTCGATCCTCCTGGCCGGCCTCTACGCCGATTCCCCCGTGACCGTGGCCGAGCCGTTCCCTTCCAGGGACCACACCGAGAGGATGCTCCTGTCGATGGGGGCCCGGGTCGTGCAAGAGGGGAATGAGGTCACCGTCCACCCCCCGGAGCGTCTCCGGCCTCTTTCGATGACCGTTCCGGGCGACATCTCGTCGGCCTCGTTCTTCATGGTGCTGGCCGCCTGTGTTCCCGGCTCGACCCTGCACATTCCCTCGGTCGGGGTCAACCCGGGCAGGACCGGCCTGGTTTCCGTGCTGCGGAGAATGGGCGCGGATGTTCGGTTTGCCTCCCCCCGGGAGGAGGGGGGCGAGCCGGTGGCCGACATCGTGGTCCACGGGCGAGGACTCGGTGCGGCGGAGGTTCCCCCCGAGGAGGTTCCCTCCCTCATCGACGAGATCCCGGCTCTCTGCGTGGCCGCCTCCATGGCGGAGGGGCGCACGGAGATCCGGGGGGCGACCGAGCTTCGCGTCAAGGAATCCGACCGTATCGGCGCGATGGTCAAGGAGCTTTCCGCTCTCGGCGTGTCGTGCGGCGAGTATCCCGACGGTCTGTGGGTGCACGGACCGGCCCGGATCGCCCCGGGCACGGAAGTCGAAAGCCACGGGGACCACCGGATCGCCATGTCGCTGATGGTCCTCTCCGCGGCGGCGGGCGTGCCGGTGAAGGTGTCCGACACGGCGTGCATCGCCACATCGTTCCCCGGGTTCCCCGAAGCGCTGCGCGAGGTCGCCCGGTGAGGGAGAGGCCCATCGTGGCGATCGACGGCCCCTCCGGATCGGGGAAGACGACGGTCTCGAAACGTCTGGCGCAGAGGGCCCGCCTCACCCGGCTGGACACGGGGGCAATGTACCGTGCGTGCGCCCTCGCGGCCCAATGGGCCGGGATCCCGTGGTCCGACGGGGTGCGGCTCGGCCGGATGTGCGCCGGGCTTGCGATCGAGTTCCGGGGGGAAGGGGAGGAGATCCGGGTCATCCTCTCCGGGAAGGACGTAAGCGACGCGATCCGGACCCCTGGAATCAGCATGGGGGCGTCGGAGGTCTCGGCCCACCCCCCGGTGCGGGAGGCCATGGTGGCCCTCCAGCAAAAGATGGGCGAAGGAGGCGGGGTCGTCCTCGAGGGGCGCGACACGGGGACGGTGGTCTTCCCGGACGCCGATGCGAAGTTTTTCCTCGATGCCCACGCGGCGGTCAGGGCCCTGCGTCGGTACCGCGAGTGGGGGGCGGGGGAAGGAAAGACGTATGAGGAGGTCCTCAAAGAAGTTCTCCGGCGGGACATCCAGGACAGCACGAGGGAGCATTCCCCGCTCCGGATCGCCGAAGGGGCGGTTGTCATCGACTCGACGACCCTGACGGTGGAGGAGGTGGTCGAGGAGATGCTGCGCGGCATTCCGGAAACGGTCGGAGGGACCGGCGGTGGAGGGAAGCCGTGAGGCGCATCCTCATGGCCCGCAGCGCGGGGTTCTGCTTCGGCGTAAAGAGGGCGATCGCCCTTGCCAACGAAACGGCCAAAGGGGAGGGATCCCCTGCCTCCGGGGAGGTCCCGATCTTCTCCCTCGGGCCTCTGATCCACAACCCCCAGACCGTGGAGGAGCTCGAGAAGAGGGGAGTTACCGTCGTCCAGTCGGTGGACGAGGTCCCGTGCGGAAAGGTCATCGTCCGGTCCCATGGCATCACGCGGACCGACCACGAGTCCCTTGTCGCGAAGGGGGTGCGCATCGTCGACGCGACGTGCCCCTTCGTGAACAAGGCCCAGGAGCACGCGAGGTTTCTGAGCGTCGAAGGGTACGCCGTGATCGTGGTGGGCGACGCCAACCACCCGGAAGTAAAAAGCATTGTCAGCTACATCGAGCCCGGGGTTCCCATTCTGACCTCGCTGAAGGAGATCCGGAAGGCGACCGGGGTGCGGAAGGCGGGCATCGTCGCCCAGACCACCCAGTCGTTCGAGAACCTGATGCAGTTCGTCGGCGAGGCGCTCCGGAAGTTTTCCGAGGTGCGCGTCTTCAACACGATCTGCAACGCCACGATTCTCCGACAGAAGGAGTCCACGGCGGTAGCCGGGAAAGCGGACGTCATGATCGTCCTCGGGGGGTACAACAGCGCCAACACGAGGCGGCTCGCGGAGATCTGCAAGGAGATCAACCCCCTGACGTACCATATCGAGACGGCCGACGAGCTTCCCGTTGACCTGCTTGCGGGGGCAGGCTGCATCGGGGTGACCGCGGGGGCGTCGACGCCCCAGTGGATCATCGACGGCCTGGTGGCGAAGATCCGGGAGACGTGGCGGGGCGAAGAGGTCGGCGTGGCGTATTACAAATGAGAAAGGCCCGATTTTCTGCTTAAGGGTTGCATCTTTTACGGGGTATGATATAGGAGCAGAACATCCCCAGAGGAGTGACTTGATGGACGACAAACCCACAGACCAGGATCTTCCGGAGGGGCAGACCGGAGAGGAGACCGGGGAAAAGGGAGAAAACGCAAGGACCGAAGACAACTTCGAGAAGATGTTCGCGGAGAGCATCGAGAACCCCGAGGAGGGTGAGATCATCCACGGGGAGGTGATCAAGGTCCTCAAGGAGTATGTCGCGGTCAACATCAACCGGAAGTCCGAGGGAATGCTCCCGCTCACCGATCTGACCGAGGAAGAGAGGCAGAACCTGTCTGCCGGGGACCCGATCGACGTGATGGTCGAGCGGTACGACTCCTCCCAGGGATTTGTCCTCCTGTCGCGGGAGAAGGTCCTGCGGGTGCGGATCTGGGACGACCTGCAGAAGGCCCACGAGGAGGGGACCACCGTCCAGGGAACGATCGTCGCGAAAGTAAAGGGGGGGTTCACGGTCGACATCGGCGGGGTGAGGGCCTTCCTGCCGGGGAGCCAGGTGGACATCCGGCCGGTTCGGGACACCGATGGCGTGATCGGCCTCGAGGGCAGATTCAAGGTCCTGAAGCTTTCCCGCAAGAAGACCAACGTCGTCGTCTCGCGTCGTGCCTCCCTCGAAGAGGAGAGGGAGGTCAAGAGGAAAACGCTGCTCGACAGTATCCGGGAAGGCGACGAAGTCGTGGCGAAGGTGAAGAATATCACGGACTACGGCGTCTTCATGGACCTGGGCGGGCTCGACGGTCTGATGCACGTCACCGACATGGGCTACGGCAAGGTCGCCCACCCCTCCCATGTCTGCAAGGTCGGGGACACGATGCGCGTGAAGGTCATCCGGTTCGACCGGGAGAAGGGGCGCATCTCCCTGGGGCTGAAGCAGATGCGGCAGGACCCCTGGATCGATATCGAGGAGCGGTACACGGTGGGGGCCAGGCTCTCGGGGCGCGTCACGAACATCACCCGGTACGGCGCCTTCATCGAGCTCGAGGAGGGCGTCGAGGGGCTCCTCCACATCTCCGAGATGTCCTGGAGCAAGCGCCTCAAGGACCCTTCCGAGGTCATGAAGCCCGGCGACACCGTCGACATCGTCGTCCTCAAGCTCGAGAAGGAGAACAAGAAGATCTCCCTCGGGTACAAGCAGCTCCTTGCCAACCCCTGGGATCAGCTCCGGGCGACGCACCCGGAGGGCTCGGTGGTCGAGGGAGTGGTGAAGAACGTCACCGACTTCGGCGCATTCGTCGACATCGGCGACGAGATCGACGGTCTGGTTCACATCTCCGACCTCACCTGGAACCAGCGGATCAAGCATCCCGGCGAAGTGCTCAAGAAAGGCGACCGGATCCAGGCGAAAGTCCTCAAGATCGATCCGGAGTTGCACAAATTCTCGCTCGGGGTCAAGCACCTGTCCCCGGACCCGTGGAGCGGGGTCGAGAGCCGGTTCAAAAAGGGCGACCACGTCACCGGCCGGATCACCCGGGTGGCCGACTTCGGCGTCTTCGTGGAGGTCGCCGACGGCGTGGAAGGTCTCGTCCACATTTCCGAGCTTTCCCGCGAGAAGGTCGACTCCCCGGCCACCCTGTTCAAGGAGGGGGGCGAGGTGGGGGCCGTCGTGCTTTCCGTCGACCGGGGCAGCAAGAAGATTTCGCTCAGCATCCGGGCGTTTCAGGACGGGGCGGAGCGCAAGGACATGGAATCGTACCTGTCTTCTCCTTCCGACCCGCCGCAGGAGACGACGACCGCTTTCGGAGAGGCTCTGCGGGCCAAGCTGAACATGAACGGGGAATGATCCCGTGGGGCCCGTGAGCGCCGAGAGATTCTCCTACAACCCGCCGCCGCGCCGTCGCTCCTTCTTCCGCGGATGCCTGATCATGGTCCTCGTCCTGGCGGGGTTCTTCGTCCTGCTCTGGGTCGTGTCGAGGATGGACTGGTTCTCCTTCGCCCGGGGCGAGAAGGTCGCCGTGCTCCCGATCACCGGGATGATCATCGACTCCGAGGATTCCATCGAGCAGCTGAAGAGGTTCGCGAAAGACGACTCGGTGAAGGCGATCGTGGTGCGGCTCAACACGCCGGGCGGGGGCGTGGGGCCCTCCCAGGAGATCCACGAGGAGATCCGGAAGATCCGCGGGAAGAAGGTGATCGTGGCGTCCATGGGATCGCTGGCCGCCTCGGGGGGGTATTACATCGCCTGCGCCGCCGACAAGATCTACGCCAACCCCGGGACGATCACCGGATCGATCGGGGTCGTCATGCAGTTCGTGAACGTGAAGGAGCTCATCGAGAAGATCGGGGTGAAGGGATTCGTCGTCAAAAGCGGGGATTTCAAGGACATCGGCTCCCCGGTCCGGGAGATGAACCCGCAGGAGAGGGCGCTCCTCCAGAGCGTCATCGACAACGTCCACTCGCAGTTCGTCAACGCCGTGGCGGAGGGCCGCGGGATGGAGCGGGAGGAGGTGCGGGCGATCGCGGACGGGCGCATCTTCTCCGGCGAGCAGGC
>DOTC01000087.1 GCA_003513855.1 Deltaproteobacteria bacterium
GATCTCGCCGCCATCCCGATCGGGGCCTACGAACCCCGGTGGTTCATGAAGGCCGCCCATATAAATCCGGCCGAGGCGGTCAAGGTTCACCGGGAACTCGAATCCCGCTTTTCCATCGCGATCCAGTGGGGGACGTTCGTCTTGAGCGACGAACCGCTCGACGAGCCTCCGGTCCGGCTGGCCGAGGCCCTTGCCGATGCCGGAGTGGATCCGGGCCGTTTCGTGGCATTGCGCCACGGAGAGACGATTCGGCGGGACGAAGGGGGCGTTTGGATCCGGTCAGAACTCCAGTCCCACGCCGACCGTGGCCGCAATCCCGTCGATGTTAAAGTCCGATCCGAATAACTTGGGCTGGGCCCAGAGGTACTTCGCCTCTATGTTCATGAGAAGGATCCAGAGCTTGAAGTCGACCCCGACCCCCGCCTGGAGGCCGAATGCGGTGTCGTCGTCGGATCCGAGGGCGGTGCCCGTGTCGAGTTTCGTAAAGTAGGCGCCCGCGCCGCCCAGTACGTAGGGTTTCAGAAACGGAATGGGCAGACGGACGCGGCCGTTGAGGGCCAACGGGTATACCGTGAGCTTGGAAGCACCATTCTTCGATTCGTAGTAGCCCCCTTCCAGTTCCACCCCCACGATCGAGAAGTATTTCCCGATCACGATCTCCCCGGCGAATCCCGTGTCGAAGTTGTCCACGTCGCTTGCCTGGGGNNCAAACGCCAGGATGAAGAGCGCGAGAATGCCCGGCACCATCATCCACTTCGGACCGGATGGCATGAGATCCTCCCTTTCGCTTGGTGTGGGAACCGTACCTCTGTTTGGAGCATCTCCAAAATAGTATTTTCCTGGGGGAAAAAACAACATTTTCATTGCGGACAGGTCCATTTAACGGGTGCAAGCCGGCTTCCTGGAATGTGTTCATCGGCTCCTCGGGATGGCAAGGAATCTTTCCCAACCATTCTTGCGACCTGAAGAATTCGGTCCCCCTCGGATCAAGGGGATCGAGCGATGGAGATTCTCCGAAGGATCCGTTCCATGGCACGGGGAAAGGGGTTCGAATCCTCCAGGGCGTGCCGCTTTTTCCCGGTTGCCAAATTCGGTCTTTCGTGGCATTAGAAGGGATCGATCATCTTGTTCCTCGTTTTCCGATCCAGGAAAAACCATTGCGGAGGAGGAAGGAATGAAGCCCGTCATCCTGGTTACCCGAAGGCTGCCGGACGCCGTCGAGGAGCGCCTTCGACGGGACTACGACGCCCGCCTGAATCCCGAAGACGCCCTCTATTCCAGCGACGAGATCATCGAACGCGCCAAGGACGTCGACGCCATTCTTCCCTGCCACACGGAAAAATTCACGGCGGAAGTGATCGCCCGATTGCCGAAGCGCGTGCGCGCCATTGCGAATTTTTCCGTCGGCTACGACCATGTGGACATACAGGCCGCCAAGGCCAAAGGGGTCATCGTCACGAACACGCCCGAGGTGTTGTCCGACGCCACGGCGGAATTCACCATGATGCTCATGCTGGGCGCGGCGAGGCGGGCAAGCGAGGGTGAACGGCTGGTCCGCACCCGTGCGTGGAAGGACTGGAGCCCCGCTTTCATGGTGGGCACGCAGGTGACGGGCAAGAGGCTCGGGATTCTCGGATTCGGGCGGATCGGGCAGGTCGTCGCCAAGAGAGCCCGCGGATTCGACATGGAAATTCACTATCACGATGTGCGGAAAATGCCTCCCGAGATAGAGAAAGGGGCGATCTATCACCCGACCCCGGAGGAGCTGATGCCGCATTGCGATTTTCTGACGCTCCACTGCGTGTCCACCCCGGAGACCTTCCGGTTGCTCAACGCCGAGCGCATCGCCCTCCTGCCGGACGGGGCGATCGTCATCAACGCGAGCCGCGGCCCTGTGGTCGACGATGAAGCGCTGATCGGGGCGCTAAAGTCCGGGAAGCTTATGGCGGCCGGCTTGGACGTCTACACGAACGAACCGGACATCCACCCGGAGTATCGGGAGTTGCCCAACGTGTTCCTGATGCCGCACATCGCCAGTGCCACGAAGGAAACGAGGGACGCGATGGGGTTCCGGGCGCTCGACAATCTGGATGCCATCTTCGCCGGGCGGGAACCCCGCGACCGCGTGGCCTGAGAGCGTCCTCTATCGGAAAAATCCCAAGGGTCGCGGAACGACCCCCGACGGGATGGTTGTGCGAAAGGTCCCGGGGTGCGATCCCCCCGTTCGGGGGGGGTCAATTGCCGGGTGGTAATTTTTTGCTTTCCCTTACCGATTCGACAAAGTCGCACACCATCATGATGACGCCTGCCACGATGATGATCCAGAGCGTAATGGATTTTATGCGGATGGCGTAATACAGAAAGAACACGAGCCCCATCGCCATCGCGATTACTCCCGTGATGATGTTAGCCATGGTGCCGCTGCCTCCTTTCCTGCCCTCGATCACTTCTGTTTTTCAATGCCTGTCCCTCTTCGGCTTCCGCGTCTTCTTCCGCGCGGGACGGGGATCGCCGGCGAAGTTCGCGAGCCAGCGGGCCGTTCGTAAAAGCCGTGCGTCGTCGCCTTTGGCCCCTACCAGCTGAACCCCCATCGGCATGCCGTGGGAACCCTGCAACAGGGGAAGGGTGATTGCGGGCATCCCGCAAAGGGTCCACAGGGTGCAGAATACCGGGCTTCCCGTCGATTCCAGCCCGACGGGGGCCTCGCCGGTGGTGGCGGGAGTGATGATGGCGTCGTGCCACTCGAAGACCTTGTCGAGCTCGCGGAGGAAGACCGGTACCTGGCCCAGCGCGCGGCTGTACTCCACGGCCAGCACCTTCTGCCCCCGCTCGATCATCTCCCGCAGGACGGGACTCAAGCGTTCCTTGCCTCGCGCATATTCCTGCTCGAAGCTTCTGGCAAGATCCGCCTCCATGATCGTGCGGTGCAAAGAGATCGCCTCCTGGAACATATCCGGAAGTTCGAACCCGCCGGCGTTTTCCCCCAGGTGCGCTACCAGTTCCGCAAACGCCTCTTTCGTGTCTTCGTCGGCCTGGTCCCATACGGGCGTCTTGACGAAGGCAAGACGCGGAGCGACCGGAGGGTCTTCGTCGGCCGTCTTGCGCAGAGCGGGGCGCGCCCGCGGCCGCGTGTCGGGATCGCGGTCGTCGAAGGCCATCATATGCTCCGCGACCATCGCCGCGTCCTCGATGGTCCGCGCAAACACGCCGACCTGGTCCAGGGGCCGCGACTGCTGGAGCACGAGGTGCCGGGAAATCAGGCCGTGGCTCGGTTTGTACCCGCAGACCCCGCAGTAGGAAGCCGGGCGGATGGTCGATCCGTTGGACTGGGTCCCGATGGCAAGGGGCGCCATGAAAGCCGCCACGGCCGAGGCGGAGCCGCTCGAGGAACCGCCGGGGGTGCGCTCGGGGTCGTGGGGATTGCGGGTCTTGCCCGGCGAGTAGACCGCAAGCTCGGTGGTGACGGTCTTTCCCAGGATGATCGCGCCCGCCTCGCGGAGCAGGGCGACCGCGGTGGCATCTTCCTCCGGCCGGCGTCCGGCGTGCAGGACCGTGCCGTCCTCGGTCGGCATGTCCTTCGTGTCGAAGATATCCTTGACCCCCACCGGAACGCCGTGGAGCGGACCGAGCGCCCTGCCTTCCCGCCGGGCCAGGTCCGCCTCGCGCGCCTGGGAAAGGGCCAGGTCGGGGTCGAGGTGCGCCCATGCGCCGACCCGTTCCTCGACCGCCGCGATGCGACCGAGGCAGGCGCTCACCAGCTCTTCGGAGGTGATCCGGCCGGCGCGAATCGCCTCCGCCGCCTCGACGGCGCCCAGGAGAGTCAGGTCCATCTCGGTTTTCTGGCGGGACACGGGAGTTGCCCGTCCCTACTTGACAACGCCGTACACGATGTCCGGCAGGTACGTTACGATGATCGGGAAAACGTAGATGCAGACCATGCAGAGCAGGACCATCGCCAGGAACGGCAACGCCCCCTTGAAGATCGTCGTCAGCTGGATGTGCGGCGGCGCGATCCCCTTGAGGTAATAGCACGACATCGCCATCGGCGGCGTCAGGAACGAGGTCTGCAGGTTGAGCGCCACGAGGATCCCGAAGAAGAGCGGGTCGACCCCGAAGTGGTCCAGCAGCGGCAGAAAGATCGGCACGAAGATGATGATGATCTCGCTCCATTCCAGCGGCCAGCCCAGGAGGAAGATGATGAACTGCGTCAGGATCAGGAACTGGATGGGCGAAATCTGCAGGGCCTGCACGAACTCCCGGATCATCTCGTGGCCGCCGAGGTAGGAAAAGACCGAGGAGAAGGTCCAGGAGCCGACGAACAGCCAGCACACCATGGCCGAGGTGCGCGCCGTCAGGAAGACCGATTGCTTCAGGCGTTCCCACGTGAGTTCGCGATAGACCGCGGCAAGGCCGATGCTGCCGACCGCGCCCACCGCAGCAGCTTCCGACGGTGTCGCCAGCCCGAAGACGATGGACCCGAGCACCGCCAGGATCAGGACGGTCAGCGGAAAGACGCCGGTCACCAGCCTGAACCACAGCTCCCTTCGCGGGATATCCCACTCCTCCCTCGGCGGCTTCGGGGCCAGTTTGGGGTCGATGACCGCGCGCACGATCACGTAGATGATATAGAAGCTGGCCAGCAGGAATCCGGGGAGGAATGCCGCGGAGTACAGCCGTACCACGGAAACGCCGGAGATCGCCCCGTACACGATCAGCAGGATGCTCGGCGGGATCATGATGCCGAGACAGCCGCCGGCACAGATGACGCCGGCGGACAGCGTCTCGTCGTAGCCGGCTTTCAGCAGGGCCGGGAAAGCCAGGAGTCCCATCAGCGTCACCACGGCGCCGACGATGCCGACGGCGGTGGCGAAGACCGCGCAGGTGATCAGCGCCGCCACGGCCATGGCGCCGGGCACCTTGCGGGCTGCGATATTCAATGTGAAGAACAGCCGCTCCACGACGTTCGATCGCTCGATGATGTAGCCCATGAACAGAAAGAGCGGCACCGCGGTCAGCACGTCGTTTGTCATGACGGAATACGTCTGGTTCACCAGGAGGTCGAAGATATTGTTCTGGAGGAGGTGGCTCATCTGGTCGGGTGTGGCGTAAGCGTAATAGCCGAAGCCCACGCCCATCGCGACCAGCGTGAAGCAGATGGGAAAGCCCAGGAGGATCGTAATGATGAACCCCCCCATCATCAGCATGGCGACTTGAGGATCGGTCATTTCGGGCCCTCATTTCCCTCGTCGCCTTGCCGGGCGGCTTTTTGCGCTTCCAACTCTTCTTCTTTCCGCATCTGGGCTTCCATTTCCTCCTTGTGCTTCCGGATGAGCTCTACTTCCAGTTCCTCCACATCCTTCAGGCGCTGCGGCCACTGCCCGGTCCGCAGGCACTGGATGCAACGGATGGATTCCGCGATCCCCTGCAGCACAAGCAAAAACGCGGACAGGGGAAGAATGGTTTTCAGGGGAGAGACCGGCACCCCCGCGGGACTGTTGATGCTTACCTCCCCCGGCGGTCCGGTGAAGCCGTAAGGCATGTAGCCCCAGGACTCTTTCGCATAGACGATTCCGGCGTAGACCAGGGCCAGCATCCCTGGGAAGAAAAAGAGAATGTACAGCACCAGCTCGATCGCCGCCTGTACGCGCGGGGGCCAGAGTCGGTAAACGAAGTCCCCGCGCACATGGGCCTGTTGGGAGAGGGCATAGGCCCCCGCCATCATGAACATGGTTCCGTACATGATATAGCTCAAGTCGAAAGCCCACGCGGTGGGACTGCGAAGCGCGTAGCGGACGAACACCTCGTAACTGGTGGCGAAGGCCAGAATCAGGATGCACCAGGAGAAAGCTTTTCCCGTCCACAGGCTCAGGCGGTCGATGAAGAGAAGCATTTTCTCCATGGCTTCATCATCCTTCGATCAAGATTTCGGTTGCTGACAGAAAAGGGCGGCGCAGCGCCAGATGGCGCCGCGCCGACCCTTTGTCCGGCTATTTCGCTCGGTTACGAACGGACGCGTTAGAACCCTGCTTTCTTCATCTCGCCGGGGAAGTAATGGTCGAAGGCCAACTTGTAGTCGCACGAGTTGAGGAGTTCGTAGTACGCAACGCGGTGCGCGAATTCCCTCTGCGAGGCAACGACCTTCTTGAAGAACGGGTCCTTCTCCAGGTCGGGGAGGATCTTGTCCCAGGCTTTGAGCTGCGCCGACATGACGGAGTTCGGCGTCCGGTAGATTTTGACCCCCGCCTTGTCCCTTAGCCACAGAAGATCCGCGGAGTACCGGTCCTGCCCCCTCCAGAAGCTGAACGAGGACGACGCCTCGGCCGAGTATTTCAGGATCGCCTTGTGTTCCTCCGGCAGGGAGTCGAACTTGGCCTTGTTGAAGATGATCTCGAAGTACTCCGCCGCCTGGTGGTAGCTGCCCAGCATGTACACCTTGCTCACGTCCTGGGCGCCNNACGATCTCGCCGCCGGGAAGCTGGGTAACCTTTACGCCCATTGCCTGGAACAGGTCGGCCGCCAGCCCTACGGTGCGGTACTTGAGGCCCACCAGCTGCTTGGCGTCCGTAATCCTATTTTTGAACCACCCGAGAGGCTGCGTCGGCATCGGGAAGGAGAAAAACCCGACGATGTTCAGATTCAACGCCTTCATAAGTTCGTCGTAGAGCTGCTGGCCGCCGCCGAAATTGATCCAGGCCAGTCCCTGGTGGGCGTTCTGGCCGAAGACGGGCCCCGTTCCGAACAGGGAGGCCACCTTGCTTTTGCCGTACCAGTAGACGGACACCTGGTGCCCGGCGTCGAGAACCCCCTTGTTGACGGCGTCCTGCAGCTGGAACGCCTTGACCACGGCGCCCGAGACCAGATAGTCGATCTTCAGTCGTCCGCCGGCCATGTCATTGACGCGTTTGACGTAGTCCTCCGCGTACTCATTGAAGATGTCCTTCGCGCCCCAGGCGCCCTGCATCTTCAGGGTGACCGTCTGGGCCCTGGAGACCATCGGGAAGCCCAACGCTGCCGCGCCGGCGGCTCCGGCCGCAGCCGTCTTCAGGAACGTACGACGGCCGGTCTTTACCTGCTCCTGTTTGTTGACCACCTTTTTGGCCTTGTCTTTCTTCATACAGATACCTCCCCTCTGTAGTGTTCGTTGGTGATGCGTCCCTTGGTTGCCGCAGACAATGGCAGACAACTCCTCGTTCAACGTCCGATCCCTTTCTGCAAGGTGCAGTTGATCTGGACAGTGAAACGCTGTTCCAAAAACGAGACCGGTTTTCGCTTTAGAGAATGAATAGAGGGTCTGACACATCGTGTCAAGGGTTTTTTCCCTGGATTCCCCCTGTTTCCGAGCTTTCCGAAAGATGGTGCCTTGCACGCAACCCCTTGGGAACATTGGGTAAAATCGTGTATTCCGCAGAAAAGCATCCGCTGGTATTCCTTGACAGGATATCTTCCCGGGGATCATAACAAATCCGTGCGACTTGGGGGGGCCGCGGGTATGGACGAAACGGGAATCGATGATTGATTTCAAGGGGTATAGCGGGTACAGTATCTGCGGGTTTTTCCCGATTTCCCGCCAAGGAGGGTTCGCAGTTGGAAACCACAGTTACGAAAACCATCGGTCATTTCGTCAATGGCAGGATTCTTTCGGGCTCCGGACAGCGGTACGGAAACGTCTACAACCCGGCCAGCGGAGAAGTAAGCGGTCGCGTCTCGTTTGCCGGGAAAACCGAGGTGGAGGAAGCCGTTTCCGCCGCCGCCGCCGCGTTTCCTGCCTGGGCGGCCACTCCCCCGCTGAGACGGGCAAAGGTTCTGTTCCGGTTCAAGGAACTGCTGGACCGGCACGCGGAGGAACTTTCGGCCCTGATCACGGCCGAGCACGGCAAGGTGCTGAGCGACGCACGCGGTTCCCTGACCCGGGGGATCGAGGTGGTGGAATTCGTCTGCGGGATTCCCCACCTGCTGAAGGGGAGCTTTTCGGAAAACGTGGGTACCGCCGTCGACAGCTATTCCATCCGGCAACCGCTTGGCGTGTGCGTGGGGGTCTCCCCGTTCAACTTCCCCGCGATGGTGCCGATGTGGATGTTTCCCGTCGCCATCGCTTGCGGCAACACCTTCATCCTGAAACCGTCCGAGAAGGACCCCTCCTGCCCGATGCGGCTCGCCGAGCTGTTTTCCGAGGCGGGTCTGCCGCCGGGAGTCCTGAACGTGGTGAACGGGGACAAGGAGGCGGTCGACCTGTTGATCTCGCACTCCGGGGTTTCCGCGGTCAGCTTCGTGGGGTCCAGTGCCGTCGGCGAACATGTGCATCGGACGGCAACGTCCCATGGCAAGCGGGTGCAGGCCCTGGGCAGCGCAAAAAACCATGCCGTCGTGATGCCCGACGCGGATCTCGATCAGGCGGTGGATGCCTTGATGGGAGCCGCGTACGGATCCGCGGGGGAGCGGTGCATGGCCATTTCCGTGGTCGTCGCGGTCGGGGACCGGGTCGCCGACGACCTGGTGAAACGGTTTGTGGAACGGATCCGGACGCTCAAGGTCAGACCCGGCCAGGACCCGGAGGCCGAGATGGGCCCCCTCGTAACGGGCGAACACCGGGAGCGGGTGAAGGGATACGTCGACCTGGGCGTACGCGAAGGGGCGAAACTGGTGGCGGACGGGCGGGGGTTCAAGGTGGCGGGCCACGAAAACGGTTTTTACCTCGGCGCATGCCTGTTCGACCGGGTGACGCCCGACATGAGGATCTACCGGGAGGAGATCTTCGGTCCCGTGCTCTCCCTGGTGCGGGTCCCGGACTTCCAGGCTGCTCTTGCGCTGGTGAACGGTCACGAATATGCCAACGGGACCGCCGTCTTCACGCGGGACGGCGATACCGCGCGCGAATTTGCGGCCAGGGTGGAGGTGGGGATGATCGGAATCAACGTTCCGATTCCCGTGCCGGTGGCGTTTTACAGCTTCGGGGGCTGGAAGCGATCCATTTTGGGGGACTATTTCGTCCACGGGACCGAGGGCATAAACTTCTATACCCAGATGAAAACGATCACGTCCCGCTGGCCGACCGGGATTCGCTCAGGCGCCGATTTCGTCATGCCGACCATGAAGTAGGATCGCATCCCTTTCCGGGAGGGAACGGCTACCCGGGACGGGATGTTCGTTGTCCCCTCGCCTGCATCTCCTGGGGGAGGAGACTCGAATAGATCATGCCGTTGATCGGTGTTGCGACGGCCGCTTCCTTGCCGAGCCGGACGACAGCGCCGTTTTGGGCGTCAAGCTCCGAAGGGCGCCCCCCAAGGATGTCCCTCTGCATGGAGGCGGTACCCTCATAGGGCAGATTGTCGAGGAACGCCATCGCCCGGTTGATCGATTTCCGCTCCATGGAAACCTTTCGCGCCCGTGCAAGCAGATAGATCTCTTCCATGGCTTGTTCGAGCAGGGTTCGCGTTTCCGGCAGACTGCGGATCACCCCGATGGGTGCCCGGGTCAATGCGCCGAAACCGCCCCAGGGAGCGATCAACAGGAACTTGTCCCACATCGCGACGTGGATGTCTTCCGGTATCGTTACTTGCACACCCTCCGTGCGCGAGAACGCATTTCGCAGGCGTTCCACCCGCTCGCTGCGGCGATGATTCCGCTCTCCGAACGTAATCATGGGGTGCGCGCCGACATGGGAAATGTGCCCGGGGGCCGAGACCATGCTGATCATGCTGCATAATCCCCCGAGGACGCGTTCTGCTCCGAACACCTCGGATAATTGATCGGGCGCTTCGACGCCGTTGAGTAACGGCACGATCGTGGTCTTTTCCCCCACCATGGGGCGCATCGTTTCGATGGCGTCCGGCAGCTGCCACGACTTGACGACAACCAGGATGTAGTCGACCTCGCCCACCGTGGAAGGCTCATCCGTCGCCGAGACCGGATCGACGCGAAAATCACCGTTGATGCTGTCGACCCGGAGCCCATTTTTCTGCATCGCCCGCAGATGCTCCCCACGTGCGATGAAGACAACGTCCTCTCCCGCCTGCGCGAGCCGTCCGCCGAAATAGCCGCCCACTCCCCCCGCTCCGACAATCGCCACGTTCATGGTTGCCTCTGCTCCTTCATGGAATCCTCCTCGATCGGCATGGTCATGCTTCGTCGAACTCCCGGATGCGGCAGTAGGTTTCCCGGGTGAAGTACACCGCCGCCACCGACAAACAGGAGCTGACGAACAACAAGGTAAATGCGGACGAGTAGGCGCTCATATTGTAAATCCTTACTCCGTTGACCAGTAGTCCGTCCCAGTGCCGGTCGAGAATGCTGCCAAGCCACGGCTGCAGGACCGCCGCAAAGCCAAGGGGGCCCATGTTGACCACCCCCCCCACGGCGCCGGCGGCCCCCGGGTGGTTGGCCTCCCGGGAATGGGCGAACCCGATGATCAGGGCCCCGGAGGAAAACCCGATGGCGGCGAACAGAGGAACCAACAGGATCCGGGGGATGCCTCCCCAGAAAAGAAAGACTCCCCAGAGGGTTGCACTCACCAAATTCGCCGCCAGATAGGGGACCTTG
>DOTC01000251.1 GCA_003513855.1 Deltaproteobacteria bacterium
TTCGACGCCGAAGCGGATCTCGATCCCGTGACCGGTGCGCAGGAGATGCTCGAACAGCCCGCTGCCGCAGCCGACGCTTAAGGTTTTCCCCGGCGATTTCAGGAAATGTTTGAGGAGGCTAACTTCCGATTCGAGCACGTTCCGGTTCTGGAGAAACCAGGAATCGTACTGGTCCGCATGCTCGTCGAACGGCTGTTTCGGCATCTCCGTTCCCTCTCTAGTATTCATGGTAGCAAATAGGGGGTCGGTTCCCTACGGGTAGAGACGTACCGACGCCCACCCGGCGGGCGTCCGGTCGTACCGGAGCCGGTCGTGGAGGCGGTCTTCGCGTCCCGTCCAGAATTCGAAGGCGGAAGGGATGACGCGGTATCCCCCCCAGTGAGGCGGCCGGGGGACCAATACATCCTTGTGGCGCGCCTCGATCTCCCGGGCCCGCACCTCGAGCGTCTTTCGGGAGGGTAGTGGCCTGCTCTGCTCCGACGCCCACGCGCCGATCTGGGAGCCCCGCGGGCGCCTGGCGAAGTAGGCGACCGATTCTTCGGGTGCCGTCCGTTCCACCGCCCCTTCGATCCGGACCTGCCGGTTCAGCGGTTCCCACCAGAAAAGAAGGGCCGCTCGGGGAAAGGCCGCGATCTCCATCCCTTTGGCGCTTTCGTAGTTCGTATGGAATACGAATCCCCGGGAGTCGAAGGAACTGAGGAGCACCATCCGGGAAGCCGGGCTTCCTCCCGGCCGCACGGTCGAAAGCGACATCGCATTGGGAAACGAGAGGGAGGAGTCTCTTGCCTCGTCGTACCAGCTGCGGAACAGGTCGAACGGGTCCGCTTTATCATCAAGGTGTCCCGTGCTCATCATTTCCTCCCTCCCCGATCCCGACATCGGTCTGTTTCTTTCCCGGAGCAGCAAAATGGGGACGATCCCCGAGCCGCTTTTATTGTAGGGAAACAGGAGTGGATAGGGAATTGTGCTACAAATTATGAGGGCCCCGTCCGGGGCCGGCGGGGGATTCGCATGAACGTTCTTATCGTGGGGGCAAAGGGGTACGTGGGCCGGAGGCTCGCCACGAGATTCCTCGAAGAGGGGGATGTGCGTCTCAGGCTGCTTGTCGCCGATGCGCGGACGGTCCAGGGGCTGGAGGGGAATCCGGCGGAAATCTTCGAGGGGGATCTCGGAGACCGGCAATCCCTTGCCAGGGCGGTACGGGGATGCGACGTCGCCTACTTTCCGATCCGGTATTTCATCACCGACAGGGCGATTGCGGAACAGGCCCTGGACATCACCCGGCAGTTCCTGGATGTCTGCATCGAGGAGGGCGTGAAAAGGATCGTCTATGTCGGCTCCTTCGACGCGCAGCAGGCGAAGAACGTGCTTACCTCGGATGCGGACGCGATCGGAGAGGTCCTTTGCGGCCGACCGGATCGCATCCAGACGATCTGGTTCAGGGCAGGGGCCTTCATCGGCTCGGGGAGCGCGACATTCGAGATCCTGCGAAACCTGGTCCAGAGGCTTCCCCTGCTTCCCATGCCCCGATGGACGAATGCATCGATCGATTTCCTTGCTGTTGCGGACCTGGTGGAATATCTCGTCCAGGCGCGAACCCTCTCCGTACCCGGCAACGCCACGATCCCCATCGGGGCAGGGCCGATGCCGTTCCAGGAGATGGTGAGGAGGACCGCACAGGGGATGGGCCTGCGGAGAATGATCGTTCCGGTCCCGGTTACCGTTCCCCGTTTCTCCGCGTTCCTGCTGACGCTTGCCACCCCCCTGTCGTGGGGTTTGGCGTCCTACTGCCTTCACATTCTCCGGTCCCCTGACCGGGGGGACTCCGCGAACGGCAGCGCGCGCCCTCTGTTTCCCGGGATCACCCCCCTGACGTTTGAAGAAGCGGTGAAAAGATCTCTCGAGGATCTGGAGCACGAGCACGTCATCAGCCGGTGGTCCGACAGCCTCGCGGGAATTTCCTTCAAAAGCTCCGAGGAGGACCTTGCCCGGGCCATGTTCCGGGACCGGAAAGAGATGACCATCGGGGATCTGCCTCCCCGGAAGATATTCCGCGCCGTGGAATCGATCGGGGGAACGCGGGGATGGTTCGCGTTCGATCTTCTCTGGCGGATCCGGGGACTTCTCGACAAGCTTGTCGGCGGGTACGGGACCTCCATGGGAAGGAGGGTGGAATCGGATCTCCGGATCGGGGACATGCTGGACGTCTGGAAAGTGGTGGATCTCCGGGAGGACGAACGGCTCCTGCTCGAGGCCCAGATGAAGGTGTTCGGCAAGGCCTGGCTGGAATTCCGGATCGAGGGGGATCTTCTCGTCCAGACCGCCTATCACTATCCGAAAGGGCTCCTCGGCAGACTCTACTGGTATTCCATGCTTCCCTTCCACATCTTCATCTTCAAGGACATGATACGGACCATCCTCTCCCGGGCGCGGGAGATGGGGTGAGAGGAACCGACGGTTCTGCCCGGGAAGCGAAGACCCGTCCCTTGCTTCCTCCCCGGCGCTTCGCGATAATGTGCGGAGCCGCCAGGCCGGATCGATCCGCTTGACCCGGCTCCGCCCCAAGGGTTTCGGGAGGGGCAAAGACCACGAGGAGGGCCGCATGGAACATCCCTTTGTCGACGAGAATGCGCAGGAACGGACACGGCTGCGGGCTCTGGTCGGGAGGTTGAACGACCAAACGTTTTCCGTCAAGGTGGGCGGAGGCTGGACGGTCGCGGCGACTCTTGCGCATATGGCCTTCTGGGATCGGCTGGCCCTGGTCCGGATCCGCCGATGGAAGGAAGGCACGGTTTCCTCCTCCGCCCTGGATCTGGACCTCATCAACGATGCTCTCCTGCCCGTGTTTCTGGCGATGCCGCCCCGGACCGCCGCGAATCTGGCGATCGACTCGGCCGAGGCGATCGACCGCGAGCTCCAGCAGCTGTCGGCGCAATTGGTGAACGATATCCAGGCGTCGGGAGGGAGGTCCAGGCTGTACCGGTCGGAGCACCGGCGAAAGCACCTGGATCAGATCGAAGCCGCCCTGAAAACCAGGTAGGTGTCGCAGAGGGGGGAACCCTTACCCCGGGGGATCCTGGTGGCGCACGTCCTTCCCCTTCACCATGAAGATCACGTCCTCGCAGATGTTGGTGGCGTGGTCCGCGATCCGTTCCAGGTGGCGTGACACCAGGATGAGGTCCATCGAGCGGGCGATGGTGGAGGCGTCCGCCATCATGAACGTCAGGAGCTCCCGGAAAACCTGATCCTTCAACTGATCCACCGCGTCGTCCCTCTCGATGGTGCGGTAGGCGAGTTCGACGTTGCCCTGAACGAAGGCGTCGAGCGCCGCCTTGAGCATCTCCTCGGCGATCTCCGCCATCCTCGGGATGTCGATCAACGGTTTGACAGGGGGGACCGACACCAACTTCTCTGCCTGCTCCACGATGTTGATCGCCTGGTCGCCGATCCGCTCCAGGTCGGTGTTGATCTTCATGGCCGCCGTGATGAACCGCAGGTCCGTTGCGGTTGGCTGGCGCAGGGCGATCATTCCGAGTGCGATCTCGTCGATGTCCATGTGAAGCCGGTTGACCTGCTTTTCCATCTCCGTTACTTCCGAAAACTTCTCCCGCTTCCGCTCCACGAGCGCCTGGACAGCCTGGTGGGTCATCTTTTCGACAAGCCCCCCCATCCGCAAGACCGTCTCTTTCAGGTGGTTCAGTTCCTCGGAATAGCGCTTCTTCATCGCTTTTTTCGCCTCCGGATTATCCGAATCTGCCGGTGATGTACTCCTCGGTCCGTTTGTCGGAAGGATTCGTGAACATTTTCGCACTCTTGTCCATCTCGACCAGGACCCCCATGAGAAAGAAGGCGACGGAATCGGAGATCCGGGCCGCCTGCTGCATGTTGTGCGTGAC
>DOTC01000027.1 GCA_003513855.1 Deltaproteobacteria bacterium
TAGGTGGCCGACTCCTGCTTGACGCCGAACTGGGAGACCGCTCCCGTCACGATCGCGTTCAGCCCGAGGACCTCCCCCGACTTGGGTCCCGTCCCCCCGCGGATGACGTCGGACTTCGCCAGATCCTGCTCGTCCAGGATCAGGTCGAGGTCGGTTCCCCGCGAGACGAGGATGAAGAGGTCGGACTTCGCCAGTTCCGTCGTCAGGATGTCCTGGACCGCCCCGCCGAGACGGCCGCGGCCGTACGCGCTCTTGTCCTGGAAACGGATGACCGCCACCCGCTTCTTCGGGCCCCTCGTCACGATGGGGGCCTGGGGTTCGGCCCTCGGCGTCACGGCGGCGGGCGCGGACGGCCGGTCGGACGGGCCCGTGACGGGAGGCGTGGTGGCGCATGCCGCCAGGATCAAAGCGGCCACCCCGGCGATGCCGATCGCTGCCCCCATCCGGGGTGCCAACAGAATGGACCTTTTCATCTGGTGTCTCCTCCCTCTGCCGGGGTTCCCGCTCCCCGTGTCGCGTCGTCCCGATCCCCCCGGATCTCTTGCCCCTCGAGAAGTCCCCCCGGCACCTTCCTGGCGATGTTCCTGGCGACCGCCTTCCCGTAGGGGGTCATCGGTGTCAACAGCAGGTTTCCCAGGGCGTTGACCACGATCTCGGCCCCGATCTCCCGTCCCCCGTGCGGAACGGCCACCTTCGATTGCGTGTCGCTCCCCTCCCACAAACGGGTTCCGTCCTTTGCGTACAGCTCGAACGAGGCGGTAACGGTGATCTTGTTGTAGACCCCCGTCGTCGTCTTGTTCCACTCCCTTACATCCCCGTAGAACACTCCCTCCACACCCAGCTCCCGGCACACCACCCCGGGCGTGGTGGATCTGAGCTGTCCCCCGTAATTGATCCCCAGCGTCTCCCTCAGAACCCGGTCGCTCTCCTCCGCCGGCACGACGTTCCACCCGCGCTGTCCGATCTCGGTGATGAAGGCGGACCGGACGATCTCGGTGGCGGAAATGTCATTGCTGCGGTTCTCCAACGGCGCGACGGCCACTTTCGGCCCGGTCGCAGCGGGAAGGGGGGGCTCCTCCCGAATCGCGGTCTTCCGACCTCCGCACCCGCCCAGGGACAGGAGCAGAAAGGCACACAGGAGGATGCCCCGCGTTCGCCTCTTCCCGACCTTCATCGAAATGAGACGCTCGGCGCCTTCGGCTATTCACCGCCTCCCGGCGCCGGGCCCTCTACTCTTTCCAGTGAATGCAGGCGGCGGGGCAGACGTCGATCGCCTCCTGGATCTCCGATTCGCTCGCACCGTTCGCGTCGAAAACCTCCGCCTTGTTGTCGTCATCCATCTGGAATACCGTAGGGACGGTGTCCACGCAGACATTGCAGCAGGTGCACTCCTCTTTGTCGACGTAAGGAACTTTCGCCATCGGTTGCCTCCCGAAAAGGAATTTGGGCTACCACCCTATTATACGGAAAAAGTCCGTTTGCTCCAGATTCAGGATGCCGGAGCCGCTCTTGACGGACCTGACCCCGCGGCGATATTGTGTGTTTCCTGAAGGCAGAATACGCGCGGAGGGGCGAACGATGCCGGAATTCCTGTTCCAGGAACCATTCCCGCAGGGGAAAGACGATACGAAATACCGGCTGCTCACCAACGAGTACGTTTCCGTCTCCCGGTTCAACGGGAAAGAGGTCCTGACGGTCGACCCGGAGGGGCTNNGAAGGTGGCCGCCATCCTCTCCGATCCGGAGGCCCCCCCCAACGATCGCGGCGTCGCCGTGGCCATGCTGCGCAACGCCGAGGTCTCCGCCCGCTTCGTCCTTCCCTTCTGCCAGGACACGGGGACCGCCACCATCATCGGGAAGAAGGGACAGCAGGTCTGGACGGGGGCACGCGACGAGGAGTACCTTTCCCGGGGCGTCTACCGGACCTTCACCGAGGAGAACCTGCGGTATTCCCAGACGATCCCTCTTACCATGTACGAGGAGAAGAACTCGGGAACGAACCTTCCCGCACAGATCGACCTCTACGCCACGGAAGGGAAGGAGTACACGTTCCTCTTCGTCGCCAAAGGGGGCGGTTCCGCCAACAAGTCGTATCTGTTCCAGGAGACGAAGGCCCTCCTAGCCCCCGGCATCCTCGAGACGTTCCTCGTGGAGAAGATGAAGACCCTCGGGACGGCCGCCTGCCCCCCCTACCACCTCGCCTTCGTCGTCGGAGGAACGTCCGCCGAGGCGTGCCTGAAGACGGTGAAGCTGGCCTCCACCGGCTACCTGGACCACCTCCCCACGAAGGGGAACGACGGCGGCCGGGCATTCCGGGACCCGGAGATGGAGGAAAAGATTCTCAACGCCGCGTATCAGTCCGGCTACGGGGCCCAGTTCGGCGGCAAGTACTTCGCCCTCGACGTGCGGGTCGTCCGCCTGCCTCGTCACGGGGCCTCCTGCCCGGTGGGAATGGGGGTCTCCTGCTCCGCCGACCGGAACATCAAGGCGAAGATCAACGCGGAAGGGATCTGGCTGGAGGAGATGGAGAGGGACCCGGGCAGGCTGATCCCCGAGAAATACCGGAAGAAGCACGAACACGGGGTCGTGAAGATCGACCTGAACCGGCCGATGAAGGAGATCCTCGGCGAGCTGTCGAAATACCCCGTCACGACGCAGCTCTCCCTCACCGGGACGCTCATCGTCGGACGCGACATCGCCCACGCCAGGATCAAGGAGCGGCTGGACCGCGGCGAGGGGATGCCGCAGTACCTGAAGGACCACCCCATCTACTACGCGGGCCCGGCCAAGACCCCCAAGGGGATGCCGTCGGGCTCCTTCGGGCCGACGACGGCGGGCCGGATGGACTCGTACGTGGATCTGTTCCAGTCCCACGGGGGGTCTCTCGTCATGATCGCCAAGGGGAACCGGAGCAAGCAGGTGACCGACGCCTGCAGGAAGCACGGCGGGTTCTACCTGGGCTCGATCGGAGGCCCGGCCGCGCTGCTCGCCCAGGAGAACATCCGGAAGGTGGAGGTGCTCGAGTATCCCGAGCTGGGGATGGAAGCGGTCTGGAGAATCGAGGTCGTCGACTTCCCCGCGTTCATCCTGGTG